>CAZNTY010000134.1:0-2994 GCA_964576085.1 uncultured Undibacter sp.
AGAGATCGCGGAAGTCCGTGATGGTGCAGAAGTGGATGTTCGGCGAATCCCACCACGCATAAGGCAGGTTGTCGGTGGACGGCATGTGGCCGCCGAAGCCGAGCTGAAGGCGGATGCGCCAGTGGCCGAAGTTCGGGAACGATACGATGGCGTGGCGGCCGATGCGCAGCATGTTCTCCAGCACGGCGCGCGGCCGGCGCACCGCCTGTAGCGTCTGCGACAGGATCACATAATCAAAGCCGTCGTCGGGGTAGTCGGCAAGGTCGGTGTCGGCATCGCCCTGGATCACGGCGAGGCCCTTGGCGACGCACTCGTTCACGCCCTCCCGCGACAGCTCGATGCCGCGGCCGTCCACGTTGCGGGTCTCGGCGAGCAGCTTGAGGAGCTCGCCGTCGCCGCAACCGACATCGAGCACCCGCGCGCCCGGTTCCACCATGCCGGCGACGACCAGAAGATCGACGCGGGCGGCGCCGGGGGTGCGGTCGGTGACGGCGCCGGGCGGAGTCCTGGTGAGCATGGTCATGCCCTTGCCGGCAGCCCGCGCGCATGGCCGGCGCCGGCGAGGAAGCCGCGCACGATCGCGAACAGTTCAGGCTCGTCCAGCAGGAAGGCGTCGTGGCCCTTGTCGGTGACGATCTCGGCAAAGGAGACGCGGGCAGCAGCGGCATTGAGCGCGTGCACGATCGCGCGCGATTCCGAGGTCGGAAACAGCCAGTCGGACGTGAACGACACCACGCAGAAGCGGGTCGGAGTGTCCTTGAAGGCATTGGACACCACGCCGCCGTAGTCGGCGGCGAGGTCAAAATAGTCCATCGCGCGCGTCAGGTAGAGATAGGAGTTGGCGTCGAAGCGCTCGACGAACGAAATGCCCTGGTGGCGCAGGTAGGATTCAACCTCGAAATCCGCGTCGAACGAGAAGGTCGGGTTGTCGCGATCCTGAAACTTGCGGCCGAACTTGCGATGCAGCGCGGCGTCCGACAGATACGTGATGTGCGCGCCCATGCGCGCGACCGCCAGGCCGCGGCGCGGATTGCCGCCTTCGGTGAGATAGCGCCCGCCTTTCCACTCGGGATCGGCCATCACCGCCTGACGGCCGACCTCGTGGAAGGCGATGTTCTGCGCCGAGTGGCGCGTGGCGCAGGCGATCGGCAACGCGGCGAACACGCGCTGCGGATAAGAGGCGGCCCATTGCAGCACCTGCATGCCGCCCATCGAGCCACCGGCGACCGCAAATAATGTGTCGATGCCGAGATGGTCGAGCAGCATCGCCTGCGCGCGCACCATGTCCCGGATGGTGATGACGGGAAATTCGAGGCCCCACGGCTTGCCGGTCTTCGGATTGGTCGAGGCCGGGCCGGACGACCCCATGCAGCCGCCGATCACGTTCGGGCAGATGACGAAATAACGTTCGGTGTCAATCGGTTTGCCCGGACCCACCAAAGTTTCCCACCAGCCCGGCTTGCCGGTGACCGGGTGGACCGACGCGGCGTGCTGGTCGCCCGTGAGCGCATGACACACCAGGATGGCATTCGACCTCGTGACGTTGAGCGTGCCGTAAGTCTTGTAGGCAATCTGAAATGGCGCGAGCGCGACGCCGGCGTCGAGCTTGAGCGGCTGGTCAACGCCGAAGCGTGCGACCAGCGACGCGCGCGGGCTGTCGGCCTCGCGTCCTGTCTCCTCCGCCCCGCGCGGCGTGCCCAGTTTTGCATCGGCCATGGTCGTGCCGGCCATATCCATGCGCTTCCGGCGCAGCAGTTTATCGCATTACGCGGCCCGCCGGGCCCCGTAGCGACGCGTCGCTTAATAAAGACGCCGCATGACTGTCAATTCCGGTCTTGAGCCGGCCGGGCGACCGCCCACGTTGCCGCCCATGTTGCCGGCCATGTTGCCGGCCATGTTGCCGGGCGGCGTTTCGAGCAGTTAAAACCCGGCGGACGCGCCCTGCGGGGCGCCACGGAGCGAGGCAAGTGAACGTCGAGTGGGTCGCCGTCGACTGGGGCACGTCAAATCTGCGGGCGTGGGCGATCGGTCGCGACGGCGAGGTCACCGGCGAGGCGTCGTCGCCGCGTGGCATGGCGAAACTGTCCCGGGATGAATTCGAACCGGCGCTCGTGGCGTTGATCGGCGGCTGGCTGGCGGCCGGCCGCAAGACGCTGATCGTCGCCTGCGGCATGGTCGGCGCGCGGCAAGGCTGGATCGAGGTGCCATACAACGAGGCCCCTTGCCCACCTGCTTCGGCGCAAAGCGCCCGCTCGCCAGAAACCCGCGACCCGCGGCTCGATGTGCGCATCATCGCCGGCGTGATGCAGCGTGCGCCGGCGCCCGACGTGATGCGCGGCGAGGAAACGCAGATCGCGGGCATCCTGCAACAATCGCCCGGCTTCGACGGCGTGGTCTGCCTGCCCGGCACCCATACCAAGTGGGCACGCGTCAGGACCGGCGAGATCGTGCAGTTTCAGAGCTGCATGACCGGCGAACTGTTCGGGCTGATTTCGACGCAGTCCGTCCTGCGCTTCAGCCTCGAAGGCGGCGGCTGGGACGATGGGGACTATGTCGCCGCCGCGCGCGCGGCGCTCGAACACCCTGAGAGTTTTGCCGGCGCGCTCTTTTCGATCCGGGCGTCGTCGCTGGTCGCGGGGCTTGAATCGGCGGCGGCCCATGCGCGACTGTCCGGCCTGCTCATCGGCACCGAGCTCGCGGCGACGCGGCCGTACTGGACCGGCCGCAGTGTTGCAATCGTCGGCAACGGCAGGCAGGCAGAGCTTTATGATCGCGCACTGCGCAGCTTCGGTGCTGCAACGACGCTGCTGCCCGCGCAGGAGGTGACGCTGGGGGGCCTGCGCGCCGCCCGCGCCGGCTTCGTGGGAGAGACGACGTGACCCGCAACATCATCGGCATCCTGCGCGGCGTGAGGCCGGAAGAATGTGAAGCGATTGTCGAGCGCATCATCGCCGCCGGCATCACCACGATCGAGGTGCCGCTCAATTCGCCGCA
>CAZNTY010000135.1:0-3752 GCA_964576085.1 uncultured Undibacter sp.
CAGCCGCGGCGCCTTGAGGAATTTGGCACGATCGGAGGAATTCACCCGCACGTCGAACGTGACGCCCTCGCGGTAAAGCGTCAGCGGCACCTCGACGCCGGCGGCGCCGAGCGCCCAGACCTTGCGGTAGAAGCCGGCAAGTGTCGAAACCTTCTCGCCCTTCACCGCGAGGATGACGTCGCCCGTCTTGATCTCGGCGCGCGCCGCCGGGCCCTTTCCCGCGACGCCGACCACGATGACCTTGTCCTCGATCTCGGTCGAATAAAGTCCGAGCCACGGCCGGACCGGCCGGTTGGCGCGGCCGAACTTCACCAGATCGTCACGGATCGGCGCCAGGAGGTCGATCGGGATCACCATGTTGAGGTTCTCGCTCTTGCCGGCGCGCTCGCGCTCGAGCTGCAGCGAGCCGATGCCGATCAATTCGCCGGCCGATGAGATCAGCGCGGTGCCGCCCCAGTTCGGATGCGCCGGGAAGGTGAAGATCGCGTCGTCGAGCACGTATTCCCAGTAGCCGGCGAATTCCTGCCGCGCGGCGATGCGCGCGGCGACCGAGCGGGTGCGTCCGCCGGCGCCGCCGAGCACGACGCGCTCACCGACCTCGGCCTTGGCGGAGGAGCCGATCGGCAGCGGCGAAACGTCGAGCTTCGCCAGCGCCTGCACCAGGCCAAAGCCGGTTTCCTGGTCGACGGCGAGCGCGGTCGCCGGCGCGACGTGTCCGTCGTGCAGATGCAGCCAGATCGTCTCGGCCTCGGTGATGAGGTAGCCAACGGTGAGCACCAGGCCGTCGCCGATCAGCACGCCGTTGCCGGCGCGCTCGGTGCCGAGCGTCTGCGCGGTGAAGGCGTCGGACGGGATGATCGAGTGCAGCCCAACCACGGCCGCGAGCGCGCGCTCGAGGTCGAAGCCGTAGTCCTCGACCCGCGGCTGCGCGGAGGCGGGCACTTTCCATTCGGTCAGTTCGGCCATGCTCCGCGTTTATCACAACTAAGCGGCATCCGTGAATCTCACATTGTCGTCACCGGGCTTGTCCCGGTGACCTCGTTCAGGGATGCATGGCATTCGCCTAAGCGGGATGGCCGGGACAAGCCCGGCCATGACAGACTAGGAAAGGTCCATGGTTCCCCTCTCCGTTCTCGACCTCTCGCTGGTGGCCGCCGGCTCGAGCGGCGCCCAGGCGCTGAAGAACTCGCTCGATCTCGCGCGGCTTTGCGATGGCCTCGGCTTCACGCGCTACTGGTGCGCCGAGCATCACAGCCTGCCTTCGATCGCCGCCTCGGCGCCGGAGATCATGATCGGGCAGATCGCGGCGATCACGACCAACATGCGGATCGGTTCCGGCGGGGTGATGCTGCCCAACCACGCGCCGCTGATGGTGGCGGAACGCTTCAAGATGCTGGAGGCCTTGTTCCCCGGCCGCATCGACCTCGGGCTTGGCCGCGCGCCCGGCACCGATCCGGCGACCTCCTACGCGCTGCGCCGGCGCCAGGGCATCAGCGAGGACGACGATTTCCTCGACCGTTTCAACGAATTGATGCTGCTCGAAACCCGCGGCTTCCCGGCCGGGCATCCGTTCCACACCGTGCGGGCGATGCCGGCCGAGACGCCGCTGCCGCCGATCTACCTGCTGGGCTCGTCGGACTACAGCGCGCAGCTTGCGGCGCATATCGGCGCGGCGTTTTCCTTCGCGCATCATTTCGCGACGTTTCCCGCCGAAGAGGCGATGCGGCTCTACCGCGACAACTTCAAGCCGTCGGCGGCGCACAAGACGCCCTATGCGATCCTCGGCACCGCGGTGGTCTGCTCCGACACCGATCAGGAGGCCGACCGCCTCGCGCGGACCATCGACCTCAACCTGGTCCGCCGCAACAAGGGCGAATACCTGCCGCTGGCGTCCCCCGAGGAGGCCGCCGCCTATCCCTATTCGCCGGCCGAGCAGGCGGCGGTCGCGAAGAACCGCGCCCGCATGTCGGTCGGCTCGCCGAAGACGGTCAAGGCAAAGCTCGATGCGCTGATCGCCGCGACCAAAGCCGACGAAGTGATGGTGACGACGATGATCTACGATCACGCGGCGCGGAAACGCAGCTACGAGCTGCTGGCCGAGATTTTCAAATTGTCGTCACCGGGCTTGTCCCGGTGACCCCGCTTGGGCAAGCATAGTGCCCACCTAAACGGGATGGCCGGGACAAGCCCGGCCATGACATTTATAAAGAACGGTACCAGTAACGGGAGGCATTCTTGGGCAAGCAGTTCTCACTCACCGCAGCCGACGCTCACAAGCTCGGCGCCTATCGCGCCGATCCGCAAGGCAAGCCGAAGGGCGGCCTGGTCGTGGTGCAGGAGATTTTCGGCGTCAACCACCACATCCGCGCGGTGTGCGACCGCCTGGCGCAGGAAGGCTATGTCGCGGTGGCGCCGGCGGTGTTCGACCGCTTCGTGCGCGACTTCGAGAGCGGCTACACACCCGACGAGATCGCCCACGCGCGCAGCTATCTCGGCAATCTCAACTGGGACAACATGATGAAGGACCTCGACGCCGCGCTCGGCGACATCAAGGCGGTGGGTCCCTGCGGCGTGATCGGCTTCTGCATGGGCGGCACCGCGGCGTTCCTGGCCGCGACGCGGCTCAACGGGCTGAAAGCCTCGATCTGCTACTACGGCGGCATGATCGCCAAGTTCGCCGACGAGAAGGCCAAGTGCCCGGTGCAGATGCATTTCGGCGAGAAGGACGCCGGCATCCCGCTGTCGGACGTCGAGGCCATCAAGCAGAAGCAGCCGCAGGCGGAGGTCCATGTCTATGCCGGCGCGCAGCACGGCTTCCACTGCGACGAGCGCGCCTCCTACAACAAGGACGCCTCGGCGCTAGCCTGGACGCGCAGCATGGCCTTTCTGGCCAAGCACATGAAATGAGCGCGGCCTTTCAACGCGGCGGCAAAGGGCGGCCTTGCCCGCCCGCGCCCGGCGTCGTAGCCTTTTTGAAATGTTGATGGGGATGGGGTCCCCCGACAACCGCCGCGAGGCTGATGACTCCTGCCGGGCGCCAGCGTGCCGGTAGGATGACGTCGTCCGACCGGCAGGTGCCCAGATCGGACAGGGGGCACCATGCTGAAATCGATTCCGTGGGACGTCTGGGCGGCCGCCGCGGCCGCCGTCATTGTCGCGCTGATCGCCATCCTCGATACGTGGCCGGCGCTGCTGACGGTGGCCTATGTCGCGCTGTGCGCCTACGTCGTGGTCGAGACCATCAACGGCGAGCATTCCGGCTGACGGCCGCCGGCGGCCTGTCGCGGCGGCTTGCGACCGCGACCGGCGGCAGCCGCCGCCGCACCGGCGACGACTGGATCACGGACGTGTTGGTCATCGCGAACGGCATGAGCTGATCGATCAGCGCCTCCAGCTCACCAACCGAGCGGACGTGCGCGCGGGCGAGGAAACAGTCCTCGCCGGTGATGCGGTCGCACTCGACGATCGCCGGCAGGCGGCGCAGCAGCTCGGCGACCTTCTGCAACTGGCCGGGCAGCGGGCGGATGCGCAGCCAGGCGGCGACCGGCAGGCCGAGCGCTTTCGGATCGATCGCGAGGGTGTAGCCTTCGATCACGCCGGCATCCTCCAGCCGCCGGATGCGCTCGGCGACGCTCGGTGCCGATAGGCCGACGACGCGCGCGAGGCTGGCGATGCTGATGCGGGCGTCGGCCGCGAGCGCGCCGAGAATCTCAGCGTCGACCGGATCGAGACCGCCGTTTTCGAATCGAAGG
>CAZNTY010000136.1:0-2772 GCA_964576085.1 uncultured Undibacter sp.
TTTTGTTGCGAGGAGCCATGGCGACTTACGAACACATCCTCATCGAGACGAAGGGTGCCGTCGGCATCCTCAAATTGAACCGGCCGAAGATGTTGAACGCGCTGGCATTCGGCGTGTTCAAGGAGATCGGCCAGGCCGTCGACGCCTTTGAGGCCGACGATGCGATCGCGGCGATCGTCGTGACTGGCGATGCGCGCGCCTTCGCCGCCGGCGCCGACATCAAGGAGATGCAGCCGATGGGCTACATCGACATGTTCTCGGCGGACTTCATCGCCCGAGGCGCCGACCGCATTACGAACTGCCGCAAGCCGACGATCGCGGCGGTCGCGGGCTTTGCGCTTGGCGGCGGCTGCGAACTCGCCATGATGTGCGACATCATCATTGCCGCCGACACCGCGAAGTTCGGCCAGCCCGAGATCACGCTCGGCACCATCCCGGGCCTCGGCGGCACGCAGCGCCTGACCCGCGCCGTCGGCAAATCGAAAGCAATGGACCTCTGCCTCACCGGCCGGATGATGGACGCCGCCGAAGCCGAACGCTCCGGCCTTGTCAGCCGCGTCATGCCGGCCGACAAGCTGATGGATGAAGCGATCGCGATCGGCGAGAAGCTGGCGTCGCTGTCGCGGCCGGCAATGGCGGCCGCGAAGGAAGCGGTCAACCGCGCCTATGAGACCACGCTCAGCGAGGGACTGAGCGCCGAGCGCAACCTGTTCCACGGCACTTTTGCGCTGGAGGATCGGTCCGAGGGCATGGCGGCTTTCATCGCCAAGCGGCCGCCGGCGTTCAAGCACAAGTAACGCATCGCCCCTGAACTACCCAGGGGAATCGCATGTGGCGAAGAGTAAGTTGTTGCGTGGGCATTGGAAATGGATTCTGAGGATGGCTCCTGGTTTGGAGGGAGCCGCCGATGGAGCGATTTGCGGAATGCTTTTCGGATTTGCCAGACCCGCGGGCCGACAACGCGCTGCACGATCTGACCGAGATTTTGTTCATTGCGTTGTTGGCGACATTGTGCGGAGCGACGACCTGCACCGACATGGCGCTGTTTGCGCGGATGAAGGCCTACCTTTGGCAAGATGTACTGGTACTCAAGAATGGCCTGCCGAGCCACGACACCTTCAGTCGCGTCTTCCGCATGATCGATCCGAAGGCCTTCGAGCGTGCTTTTCGACGTTTTATGACAGCCTTTGCGCAGGGCGCGAAGATCAAGCGGCCGAAGGGGGTGATCGCGCTCGACGGCAAGGCGCTGCGGCGTGGCTACGAGCGTGGCAAGAGCCATATGCCGCCGGTCATGGTGACGGCGTGGGCGGCGCAGACGCGGATGGCGCTCGCCAACATGCTGGCGCCGAACAACAACGAAGTCGACGGTGCCTTGCAGTTGCTCGAACTTCTCCAGCTCAAGGGCTGCGTGGTCACAGCCGACGCTCTGCATTGTCATCGGGCGATGGCCAAAGCGATCGTGGCACGCGGCGGCGACTATGTGCTGGCGGTCAAGGAGAACCAGCCCGCACTGCTGGAGGACGCCAAGGCCACCATTCGAGCTGCCCAACGCAAGGGCAAGAGACCGGTCACCACAACCGATGCCGACCACGGGCGCAACGAGAAACGCCGTGCGCTCGTCGCGCCGACCAGGGATATGGCCAAAAAGCACGACTTCCCCGGTCTCAAAGCCGTTGCCTGTATCACCTGCAAGCGCGGCAACGACAAAACGGTCGAGCGTTACTACCTGATGAGCAAACCCTACAGTCGTACCGAGGTTCTGCGCATTGTTCGCACCCACTGGTCCATCGAGAATGGTCTGCACTGGCCCCTCGACGTCACTCTCGACGAGGACCTGGCACGCAGCCGCAAGGACAATGCGCCTGCCAACCTTGCCGTCCTCAGACGCCTGGCTCTCAATGTCGCACGCGCTCATCCAGACAACACAACCTCTCTGCGAGGCAAACTCAAACGGGCCGGGTGGAATGATGCTTTCCTCTTTGAGCTCCTCGGCTACATGCGATAGCCCTGCCTTGTGGGGTGGGGCTTGGGGGGGGGGGTGGTTGCGAGTCGCGAGGCCGAAGTCCCACGATGGACCCCCTCCCCAGCAAGGGGGAAGGGTTAACTTCCGACGCGCCTCAGGAGAGCACCGCACATGCCGCGCATTCTCGTGTTCAACGGCACGCCGTCGGACGGCGAGGCGCGGATCGTCGGCGCGGGGTCGAAGTCGTATGACCGGCTCATTCGCGAGTCGCTCGACCGGCACATGCAAGACAGGCCGCCGCTCGATTACTTCACGCTGCGGGTCGCCGACGGCGAGCGCTTGCCGCAAGGCATGAGCCTCGGCGATTTCGACGGCGTGTGGATTTCCGGCTCGCCGTACAACGCCTACCGGCTCGACCAGCCGACGGTGAAGGACCAGATCGCGCTGACCCGCGAGATCTGGGACAGGGGCATTCCGGCGTTCGGCTCGTGCTGGGGGCTGCAGGTGATGGCGGCGGCGCTCGGCGGCACCGTCCGCCTCAACCCGAACGGGCGCGAGATCGGCGTCGCGCGGAATATTTTCCAGACCGACGCCGGCCGCGGGCACGCCATGTTCGCCGACAAGGCCCGCGCGTTCGATGCGGTGTGCGTGCACGAGGACGAGATCGAAGCGCTGCCGGCCTGCGGCACCGTGCTGGCGTCGAACGCGACGAGCCGGGTTCAGGCCGCGGTGCTGCGCGAGGCGCACCGCTGCTTCTGGGGCGTGCAGTATCATCCGGAGTTCGAGTTTGCGACGGTCGCCGGCATCAT
>CAZNTY010000137.1:0-9868 GCA_964576085.1 uncultured Undibacter sp.
GCGGAAGCCGAGCATCGGATTGAACTCGGCCAGCTCCTTGGCGCGGTCGGCGATCTTGCGCGGCTCGACGCCCATCGCCGCAGCAACCTCGGCGATCTCCCTGTCGCCGTGAGGCAGGAACTCATGCAGCGGCGGATCGAGCAGCCGGATCGTCACAGGCTTGCCGCGCATGATCGTAAACAGCTCGATGAAGTCGGCGCGCTGCATCGGCAGAATCTTGGCGAGCGCGGCACGTCGTTGCGTCTCGTCATCGGACAGGATCATCTCGCGCACCGCCTGGATGCGCTCCTCGTCGAAGAACATGTGCTCGGTACGGCAGAGCCCGATGCCCTCAGCACCGAATTTCACGGCAGCACGGGCGTCGGCCGGCGTGTCGGCATTGGCGCGCACGCCGAGCTTGCGCACGGCGTCAGCCCAGCCCATCAGCACGCCGAACTCGCCCGACAGCGCCGGCTCCACCATGTCGACCTTGCCGGACAGCACTTGACCGGTCGAGCCGTCGATAGTGATTGAATCGCCCTGCTTGTAAGTTTTGCCGCCGACGATCAGGGTGCGCGAGGCGTAGTCGACCCGCAGCGCGCCGGCGCCCGAGACGCAGGGTTTGCCCATACCGCGCGCCACCACCGCGGCATGCGAGGTCATGCCGCCGCGCGTCGTCAGGATGCCTTCGGCGGCGTGCATGCCGTGGATGTCCTCGGGCGAGGTCTCGACCCGCACCAGAATGACCTTGCGGCCGTCGGCCTTGAGCTGCGCCGCCTCGTCGGCGGAGAACACGATCTCGCCGACCGCGGCGCCAGGCGAGGCCGGCAGACCGGTCGCGATCACGTTACGCTCGGCCTTCGGATCGATGGTCGGATGCAGAAGCTGGTCGAGCGAGGCTGGATCGACGCGCAGCACCGCCTCCTGCTTGCTGATGAGCTTCTCGTTGGCGAGCTCGACCGCGATGCGCAGCGCCGCCCGCGCGGTGCGCTTGCCGGAGCGCGTCTGCAGCATCCACAGCCGGCCCTGCTCGACCGTGAACTCAAGATCCTGCATGTCGCGATAGTGGCGCTCGAGCTTCTGGTAGATGCGACTGAGCTCCGCATAGGCGCGCGGCAGCGCCTTCTCCATCGACGGCTTGTCGGAGCCGGCCTCAATGCGCGCGGCCTCGCTGATCTCCTGCGGCGTGCGGATGCCGGCGACCACGTCCTCGCCCTGCGCGTTGATCAGGAATTCGCCGTAGAGCTTCTTCTCGCCGGTCGACGGGTTGCGCGTGAACGCGACGCCGGTCGCCGAGGTGTCGCCCATATTGCCGAACACCATCGCTTGCACGTTGACCGCGGTGCCCCAGCTTTCGGGAATGTTGTGCAGCTTGCGATAGGTGATGGCGCGCTGGTTCATCCACGAGCCGAACACCGCGCCGATCGCGCCCCACAGCTGCTCGTGCGGATCCTGCGGGAACGGCTTGCCATGCTCGTCCTCGACGCGCTTCTTGTATTGCCTGACCATTTCTGCCCAGTCGTCGGCATTGAGGTCGGTGTCGAGCGTATAGCCCTGCTGCTCCTTGTGGCGGTCGAGCAGTTCTTCGAAATGATGATGCTCGACGCCGAGCACAACGTCGGAATACATCGTGATGAAGCGGCGGTAGCTGTCGAACGCGAAGCGGCGGTCGCCCGATCTTTGCGCCAGCGCCTCGACGGTCACGTCGTTGAGACCGAGATTGAGCACGGTGTCCATCATGCCCGGCATCGAGGCGCGCGCGCCGGAGCGCACCGAGACCAGCAAAGGATTTGTCGCATCGCCGAACACCTTGCCGGTGTGCTTGCCGACAAGCGCCAGCGCCTTTTCGACCTGCGCCTTGAGGTCTTTCGGATATGTCCTGTTATTGGCGTAGTAATAGGTGCAGACCTCGGTGGTGATGGTGAAGCCGGGCGGCACCGGCAGGCCGAGGCCGGCCATTTCGGCAAGCCCCGCCCCCTTGCCGCCGAGCAGGTTGCGCATCGCGGCCTTGCCCTCGGCCTTGCCGCCGCCGAACGAATAGACCCATTTCCCGCCGGTTTTCGGCGTTTTTTTCACCGGCGCGGACTTCGCTTTGGCTCGGGCTTTGGCGCGGCCTGATGCGACTCTGGGCTTCCTGGCGATGGCTTTACGCTTTTTGCTCATGACGACCCCGAGGAACTTTTGGGGAGCTTTGCCCGCTAGAAGCACGGGCGGAGGCAGGAGCGCAACCCCGACGTCAGGCTCACCGCTTCAACGAGTCAGCGGATGATGCCGAGGCCGATAATGCCGATCAGGATCAGATAGATCGCCACGATGTAATTGAGCAGCCGCGGCATGATCAGAATCAGCACGCCGGCAAGGATCGACACAATCGGAGAGAGGTGCGCGACACCGACTGAAAAGTGCATGGGATTTTTCCTGTGGGTCTTATTTGAACGAAAAAGCCAACGCCGGGTTCCACACGTGACCTGGACCGGATCTCCCGCGTTCACGGGTGATCCGGCAGAAAACGCGGCTCGCCCGCAGCAGCAATGACTACCCCCCGATTCGGGAAAAATCAGCCACCGCGCGGGTCGCTTCACGGATTTCGTTGAGCAGCCTGAGCCGGTTCTCGCGCAGCGCCTGGTCGTCTGTGTTCACCGTGACCTTGTCGAAGAAGGCGTCGACCGCCGGGCGCAGCTTCGCCACCGCGCTCATCGCGCCGGCGAAGTCCTCTTTGGCGACGGCGGCGGAGGCATCCTGCTTCGCCGCGGCGATCGCAGCGGCCAGCGCCTTTTCCTCCGGCTGCTTCAGCAGCGCGGCGTCGGGCGCTTCGGTAGAGGCGCGCCTGTCCTTCTTCTCCTCGATGCGCAGGATGTTCTCGGCGCGCTTGGTGCCGGCGAGCAGGTTCTTGCCGTCGTCGGTGTCGAGGAATGTGCCGAGCGCCTCGACGCGGCGAACGATCAGCAGCAAATCATCCTGGCCTTCAAGCGCAAACACCGCATCGACCAGATCGTGCCGCGCACCCTGCTCGCGCAATTGCACCTTGAGGCGGTCGGCGAAGAAGGCGAGCAGGTCGGCGTTGGCGAATTTGCCGAGCGGCAGCCTCAGCTTGTTGTCGAGCACGATGCGAATAACACCCAGCGCGGCGCGCCGCAGCGCGTAGGGATCCTTGCTCCCCGTCGGCTTCTCGTCGATCGCCCAGAAGCCGACCAGCGTGTCGATCTTGTCCGCCAGCGCCACAGCAATCGCCACCGGATCGGACGGCACCAGGTCCTTCGGGCCCTGCGGCTTGTAGTGGTCCTCGATGGCGTGGGCGACCGCTTCGGCCTCGCCCTGCGCCTGCGCATAATAGCGGCCCATCAGGCCCTGCGTTTCCGGGAATTCACCGACCACCTCGGTGAGCAAATCCGCCTTGCAGAGCTGCGCCGCGCGCTCGGCCTTCGCACGATCGGCGCCGACCAGCGGCGCGAGTTCGCCGGCGAGCGCGACGACGCGCGCGATGCGCTCGGCCTGCGTGCCGAGTTTTTCGTGGAACACGATCTGCTCGAACTTCGGCAGCCGCGCCTCGAGCTTCGTCTTCAGGTCGGTCTCGTAGAAGAACTTGGCGTCGGAAAGTCGCGCGCGGATCACGCGCTCGTTGCCGGCGACGATCTCCTTGCCGCCGTCGGATGCTTCCTCGTTCGCCACCAGGATGAATTTGTTGACCAGCTTCGCGGTCTGCGGATCGCGCAGCACGAAACATTTCTGGTTGTTGCGGATGGTGGCGCGGATCACCTCGTCGGGGATCGCGAGAAATGCCTTGTCGAACGAGCCCATCAGCACCACCGGCCACTCGACCAGGCCCGCAGCCTCGGCCAAAAGCCCCTCGTCCTCGACCAGTTCGAAACCCTGCGCGAAGGCGAGGTTGCGGGCGTCGGTCAGGATGATCTCGCGCCGCCGCGCCGGATCGAGCACCACCTTGGCCTTTTCGAGCGAGGCGACGTAATCGGCGAAGCGCTTCACCTTGAACGATGCCGGCGCCATGAAGCGATGGCCGCGCGTCTCGTCGCCAGCAACCACACCGCCGACCTCGAAGCGGACCACCTCCGGCTCCTCGGTCTCCGGGCCAAAGGTGGCGATGATGGAATGCAGCGGGCGGACCCAGGCCAGCGCGCCCTCGTTCGCCGACGCCGCGCCCCAGCGCATCGACTTCGGCCACGGGAAGGCACGCACGACCTTCGGCACGATGTCGGCGATAACTTCGATTGCGCCGCGCCCCTTCTTCTCGGTGACGGCGACGTAAAAGTCTCCCTTCTTGTCGGATTGCACCTTGGCTTGATTGATCGAAGCCAATCCGGCCGCGCGCAGGAAGCCTTGAATCGCCTGCTCCGGCGCACCGACCTTCGGCCCCTTGCGCTCTTCCTTGAGGTCCGGCTGCCGCACCGGCACGCCATGAACGGACAGCGTCAGCCGGCGCGGCGTCACGAAGGCCCGCGCGCCCTCATAGACCAGCCCGGCCTCGACCAGCGCATCGGTGACGAGCCGGCGCAGGTCGTCCGCTGCCTTGGCCTGCATGCGGGCCGGGATTTCCTCGGAGAAGAATTCGAGCAGGAGGTCGGGCATTATAATCGACCGCCGCCGGCCGTCGCGAGCCACGCCTCGCCGCAGGCCTTGGCGAGCTCACGCACGCGCAGAATGTAGCTCTGCCGCTCGGTGATGGAGATGACGCCGCGGGCATCGAGCAGATTGAAAATATGGCTCGCCTTGATGCACTGGTCGTAGGCCGGCAGCGCCATCAGGTGATGCTTCCCGTCCTTCGCCCAGCCCGCTTCGAGATATTGGCGGCACGCCGCCTCCGTCATCTTGAATTGCTCGAACAGCATCGCGGTGTCGGCAAACTCAAAATTGTGCCGTGAATACTCCTGCTCGGCCTGCAGGAAGACATCGCCGTAAGTCACCTTCTTCTCGCCCGCGGCGCCGTTGAAATTCAGGTCATAGACGTTCTCGACGCCCTGCACGTACATCGCCAGGCGTTCGAGACCGTAGGTCAGCTCGCCAGCGACCGGCGCACACTCGAAGCCGGCGACCTGCTGGAAGTATGTGAACTGCGATACCTCCATGCCGTCGCACCAGCATTCCCAGCCGAGACCCCAGGCACCGAGCGTCGGGCTTTCCCAGTCGTCCTCGACGAAGCGGATATCGTGCAGCCGTGCGTCGATGCCGATCGCGGCCAGCGAGTTGAGATAAAGGTCCTGGATATCGAGTGGCGACGGCTTCAGGATCACCTGAAACTGGTAATAATGCTGCAAACGGTTCGGGTTTTCGCCATAGCGGCCGTCCTTCGGCCGGCGTGACGGCTGTACGTAGGCCGCGTTCCATGGCTTCGGGCCGAGCGCCCGCAGCGTGGTGGCGGGATGGAACGTCCCCGCCCCCATTTCCATATCGTAAGGCTGTAAAATAACGCAGCCGTGTTCCGCCCAATAGCGCTGCAACGCCAGAATCAGGCCCTGGAACGACTTCCGCGGGTCGAGGTTATCAATGGCTGAATGCGATGGGGCGAGACGGCTGTCCATCGTGACTAAGGAGTTCGTTAAGCACGGGAATCGGCGGCGACCCTATGGCCGGCGCCGGACACGGTCAAGCAGAGCGGGCTTTACGGGATTTTGAACCGAATCTGCTAGCGAGACGACCAACAAGACAAAGACGCGTTGAACGGGAGAGATACTGAAATGGTCGCATTTGAAGTCATCGGCCTGACCATGTTGGCGCTGTTTTTCGGCGCTCTGGTCGACAATAGCAGCGGCACGGCTGACCGCTGACACTCATCCGACATCGCAATCGGGCTACAGCCGATACTCGCCGGTCCTCGGATCGCGCCGCAGGGTCGGCAGCCGCTCGGCGCGCGGAATGCGCACCGGCGCACGCTGGCGGTCCAGCTCTTCGTTGACCCGGCGGACTTCCTTCACCACCCAGTGAACGACCATCGCGCCGCCGAGCGCGATCAAAGTCCATTTCACCAGCGGCGGTATCACGAACGGCATCGCGTCCTCCCGACTAAGCGCGCCCAGTCTGCCGCCAATCAAGGCGATTTCACGGCGTCTCCCGGGTCAGAAGCCGTACCGCGACCATATCGCCCGCTCTTCCAGCGCCGCAATCAGCTCGTCGGCGAAGCCGGACGAAAGCGCGCCCACGCCTGGCAATCGGCGGCCAAGAAAGCTCCGCTCAGCATGGATCAGCGGGGTCCGGACCTTGTCGCCGAACCGCGCGCGCAGGAACGAGCGCATGTCGCCGATATTGTCGATCAGGCCAAGATCGAGCGCGCCGCCCGCAGTCCAGAATTCGCCGGAGAACAGCGTCTTGTCGGCCCCCTTGAGCCGGCCGCCGCGGCGCTGCCTGACCAGCGCGATGAAGCGCTCATGGATGTCCTTCTGGATCGCCTTCAGCCGTTTCACATCGTCCGGCCTTTCGGGGAGGAACGGATCGAGCATTACCTTGCGGTCGCCTGACGTATAGAGCCGCCGCTCGATGCCAAGCTTGTCGATCAGCTTTTCGAAGCCAAACGATCCCCCGACCACGCCGATCGAGCCGACCATCGCATAGGGGTCGGCGATGATCTCGTCGGCAGCGCAGGCCAGCATGTAACCACCGGAGGCGCCGACGTCCTCGATGAAGGCGAGAACCGGAATTTTCTTCTCATCCGCCATTTGCCGTATGCGCTGGAAGATCAGATGGGACTGCGCCGGCGAACCGCCCGGCGAATTGATGACGAGCGCGACTGCCCGCGCGTTTCGCGTTCCAAATGCACGCTCGATGGTCCGCGCGGTGGTGGCGATGCTCAGGCCTGGCCGCAGCGGGACGATGCTGCCGATGGTTCCGGAAAACCGCACGACCGGAACGACCGGAACGTCGGAGCGAAATCGCGCCGGCACCAGGGGTCCCAACGCGTCGATAATCAATTTTGCGAGATCGGGCATCGGTGTCGCCGCGCTTTGCCTTTGTGCTGCCATGACCATCAGTTAGGCAGCGGGATCGCTGGAAGTCAAAAGCGCTTTCGAAAGCTCTGCGTTTTCAGTTCTTTGTCACCGGCGCGGACCTTGCATGTCAGGACACCGGCTGGCTCCGGAAGGAATGGCGTCATGGATCTGAAACTTGCAATGCTGGCGGTGCTGTTCGGCTCGATCATCGGGCTTTCCTACCTCGACAGCGAGACCCTGGCCCGGCTCAAGCGCCGACGCAAAGCCGCGCCCTAAAGCGCGGCAAGCGGTAGCACGGCGCCGCCGCGCAGCACGTCCTCCGCCGCGGCGCTCGGTCGGCCGTCCGGATCGTTCAGCATAAGCCCTGGCAGGACCGCAAGCGGCGCACGCTCGTTCCTGCCCGCCCGCACCAGCACCCGAATGGCCGCCTGACCGGGATGCGGATGGACGGGCAGAATCGCAATACCCCCGAAGTCGTGGCTCAACACATTAAGGACTTGCGGTAGTCCATCCGCCCGCCAGATCAACGTCAGACTGCCGCCGGTTTTCAGCACCCGCGCCGCAGCCGCGATCCAGCGCGCGGGGGTATCGGTCTGCGCCGCATGGGCGAGCGCACGAGCAGGATCGGGGGAGACGTTCTGCCGCTGCGGATCATTGAAGGGCGGATTCATCAGCACCCGGTCGGCCGTGCCCGGCGTCAGTGCATCGACACCGAAGAGGCCTGGCCCTGTCACATCGCACGCCAGCACGGTCACACGGTCGCCAAGGCCGTTGAGCTGGATATTTTCGGCAGCGAGCGCGCAAAGCGCGGGGTCGATCTCGACCAGGGTAACGCGCATGCCGGGATTACGGATCGCAACCGCAAGGCCCGCGGCGCCGATGCCGGCACCGAATTCCACAGCGCGCTCGCCATAACCGCCGCCGGTCGCCGCCGCGAGCAGAATGGCGTCATGACCGACGCGATGTCCCCGGCGCGGCTGGCGCAGCGTCAGCCGGCCGCCGAGCACGGCATCGGTCGTCGTATCATTCATCGGGGCGGAGTTCATGCCCGAGTCCCGCATCGCGCAACAGTTGCCGCGCGCGGAGCACCTCCCCATCGGCGACCAGCACGCGGCGCGGCAGGATACCGAGCGAACCCTCGAGCACGCTCATATTCTGATCCAGCACGATATGCCGGATTTTGGCGCCGTCCAGCAATGCACCGACGACTGAAACAATAACCGCATCGTTGGTGCGAAGGATTTCACGCATGGGACTATCGGCGGCGCCGCTCCTCGCCCGGCGCGCGCTGCGCGAGATAGGCAAACAGCTTCATCTCGCGCCGGCCGCGCGTCACGGTATCCAGGATGAGTCCGGCATAGACCGACAGGAACGCGAGCAGCATCAGGCCCATCGACAGCACCGCGGTCGGCAGGCGAGGCACCAGTCCGGTCTCGAAATAAGTCAGGACGATCGGAACGGCGAGGCCGACCGCGATCAGCGCCAGGGCAAGACCCAGCGTCGTGAAAAACCGCAGCGGCCGCTCGGCACGGTAGAGCCTGAAGATCGTGAACAGGATGCGAAAACCGTCGCGCCAGGTGTTGAGCTTGGATGCCGAGCCGGCCAGCCGCGCATAATACGGCGTCTCGACTTCAGCGACCGGCAGTTCAAGCTCGAGCGCGTGGATGGTCAGCTCGGTTTCGATCTCGAAGCCGCCCGACAGCACCGGAAACGACTTTACGAAACGGCGGGAGAATACGCGATAACCCGACAACATGTCGGTGAACTCGCGGCCGAACACCTGACCGACGAAACTGGTCAGCAGCCAGTTGCCTGTGCGGTGACCGGCACGATAGGCCGCCGCATCGTCGTCAACCCGTCCGCCGACCACCATGTCGAGCCGGTCCCGCAGCAGCAGCTCGATCATGCGCGGCGCGCTCGGCGCATCGTAGGTCGCATCACCGTCGACCAGCACGTAAATGTCGGCTTCGATGTCGGTGAACATCCGGCGCACGACATGGCCCTTGCCCTGCCGCGGCTCCGAAAACACCTCGGCCCCGGCAGCGCGGGCGACCTCCACCGTGCGGTCGGTCGAGTTATTGTCGAACACGAACACGGTGGCGCCCGGCAATACGGCGCGGAAATCCGTCACCACTTTGCCGATCGATCGCTCCTCGTTGTAGCACGGCACCAGCACCGCGAGGCGGTACTGCGCGAGGTCCTCGCCCTGCGGCTTCACCTTCCCCCGTTGCGGACGTTTCAAATCGGCCCCCGTGCGATTCCACCGCTTATTTTATCCCAACTCCTTGCTCGAAGTCTGGCAAGCAGCGGCGAACTTGCCTATGCTGCCGCCATTCCGGCGTGGAGAGTGAATTGGCCGTTATCGTCCCGTTCGAGAGCCAGCCCTCGGCTTCGATAGACCGTCTCGTAAAATCAGTGGCTTTGGACATGGAGCGCGTCAACGCGACGATCCTGTCGCGCACGGGCTCGGACGTCGCCATGATCCCGGAGGTCGCCAACCACCTCATCGCCTCGGGGGGTAAAAGGCTCCGGCCGATGCTGACCCTGGCGATGGCGCAGCTGGCCGGCTATTCCGGCGAAGGCCATATCAAGTTCGCCGCCGCCGTCGAATTCATGCACACCGCCACGCTGCTGCATGACGACGTGGTGGACGAAAGCGACATGCGGCGCGGCAAGCCTGCGGCGCGGCTGTTATGGGGCAATGAAGCCAGCGTGCTGGTCGGCGACTTCCTGCTCGGCCAGGCTTTCAAGATGATGGTCGAGGTCGGCAATCTGCGTGCGCTCGACATCCTGTCATCCGCGGCGGCCGTGATCGCCGAAGGCGAGGTGATGCAGCTTGCCGCCGCGAAAAATCTCGACACCACCGAAGACGAATATCTCGCCGTGATCCGCGCGAAGACGGCGGAGCTTTTCGGCGCTGCCTGCGAAGTGGGGCCGGTGCTCGCCGAGCGCCC
>CAZNTY010000138.1:0-6572 GCA_964576085.1 uncultured Undibacter sp.
TCAACTCCAAGGCTTACATCCAGGACCACTGATCGCCCCGGTCGGCGGGCTCAGGGCGGTTCCTCAAAGCGCGAACAGCCGTTCCGCGTTGCGGAATGCGATGCTGGCGCGCAGGCCCTCGTCGAGTCGGACGGTATCGAGGAAATGACCGGCCTCGACGCTCGATTCGAAGGGATAGCCGGTCGCGAACATCACCCGGTCCGGACCGAGCGCGGCCACGGCGCAGTAAAGCGGCGCCGCCGAAAGCAGGCCGGCCGTCGTGACGTGGACGTTGTTACGCAGGTAGTCGGACGGCCTGCGCTCCAGCCGCAGGCCCTCGCGCTCCGCCTGCCGGTCGAGATACCACGCCAGGTACGGCAGCGCCTCTCCCAGCCGGCCGAGAATGATCTGCGCCTTCGGGTGACGGTCAAACGTGCCGCTGAAAATCAGGCGCAGCACATGAGCGCCGAGGTCGAACGTCCCTTCCCCGCCGCCACCCCGAGCGCCGCCGAGCAGATAGACCGGCGCGCCAAGCGCCCCGGCGCGTTCCCAGAACGGTTCGTAGGCCGGATCGTCCAGATAGCGGCCGAGCCCGTGATCGTGGATCAGCGCGCCGGAAAACTCGAGATCGTGGATGCAGCGGTCGAGTTCGGCCGCGGCAGCCGCCGGGTCCTGCATGGGCAGATGTGCAAACGCCAGCAGAAAGCGGGACCGGCGATGGATTTCGCGCGCGAGAAAGTCGTTCGCCTCTTTCGCCTTGCGCACCGCGGTCGCGACCACTGGTTCGGCCTGCGCGCCGGGCCCGGCGACCGAAAGGACTGCGCGCTCGATGCCCGCCCGCGCCATTTCCTGGAGGCGCCCCTCCCCGACCTCGGTGAGGCGGCGGAACAGCGCGTCGGCGGCCGCCCGATCGAGCTCCGCCACCGTCGGAATCCAGTAATCGATCAGGCCCGGAGCGAGAAAATGCTCCTCCAGCGCGATCTTCCTGAGCATGCGCCACCCTCGCCCGCAAGCTTAACGCAAGCGGCGCAAAAGTCGCGTTCAGAAAACCGCGCAAAAAAGCTCGCCCAAACGGGCGCTATTTGCCGGTCCGGCGGCGCAGCGGCCGTTTGTCGTCTCGTTCGCCCCTGATCGGCGTGAAGCTCGGCGGGTCGCTCGCGGGGAAACTGTCGTCCACCGCGACATCGATCGGGTCGCCGTGCTCTTTGAGCTCCTCGCGCTGCTCTTCGGCCTCGCGCTCGACCGGCCTGTCCTTATAGCCGCGCTTGTCCATGTCGCACTCCTTCCAGGTTCCGATGGCAACGCCCCCGCCAGAGCGATGTTCCGCACGGGAGGAATTGCATTGTTCCAGGAACCCCCCGCGGCTGCGGGACTTTTTCACCTTAGAAGCAGAACAAAGCGCGGGTGCCCCATGCCATCCGACCAACCTTTGAAATCGGCCGGCTGGAGTCGGCGCAATTTTCTCGCAACATCGATGGTATCGACCATGTCCCTGACCTTGCTCGAACGTGCCGACGCCAAGACCGGCGGTTCTGCCGCCGAGGCGGACCTCTACAGCCCCCTGCTGGTGCAGCTTCGCGTCAATGGCCGCGACCATCGTCTGCCGCTCGACGTCCGCACCAGCCTGCTCGACGCGCTGCGCGAGAACCTGGCGCTAACTGGCACCAAGAAAGGCTGCGACCACGGGCAATGCGGCGCCTGCACCGTACTGATGGACGGCAAGCGCGTCCTGTCGTGCCTGACGCTCGCCGCCGTGGCGGAAGGCCACGACATCACCACCATCGAAGGGCTGGCGCAGCCGGACGGCGCGCTGCACCCGATGCAACAGGCCTTCATCGACAACGACGCCTTCCAGTGCGGCTACTGCACGCCGGGGCAGATCATGTCGGCGGTTGCCTGCGTGCACGAGGGCCACGCGGAGACCGACGCGCAGATTCGCGAATACATGAGCGGCAATCTCTGCCGCTGCGCCGCCTATCCGAACATCGTTGACGCCATCAAGCAGGCGAAGCCCCTGATGAAGGAGGCCTGACATGATGCCCTTTTACTACACGCGCCAGGACAGCGCCGGGGACGCGGTGCGCGCGCAGGCCTGGCGCGGCGTTACGGCCGGCGGGCCGGCCGTCGACAGCCCGACGCAATATCTCGCCGGCGGCACCACGCTGATCGACCTGATGCGGCTCAACGTCATGCGGCCGCAGAACGTGATCGACATCAATCCGCTCGGCAATTCGGCGCTTGGCAAGATCGAGAGCGGGCCGCATGGCCTCAAACTCGGCGCGCTGTCGCACATGGCAGAGGCGGCCGACCACCCCGACGTGCGCCGCGACTATCCGGTGATCGCGCAAGCGCTCGATCTCGCCGCCAGCCCGCAAATCCGCAACATGGCGACCCTTGGCGGCAACGTGCTCCAGCGCACCCGCTGCACCTATTTCCGCGACACGTCCTATGCCAACTGCAACAAGCGCATCCCAGGCTCGGGCTGCGCCGCGCTCGAGGGTATCAACCGGCGCCACGCCGTGCTCGGCGTCAGCGACAAGTGCATCGCCGCCTACGCCGGCGATTTCGGCCAGGCCTTGATCGCGCTCGATGCCGAAATCGAGATTGTCGGGCCGCGCGGACCGCGCAAAATCCGCTTCTCCGAACTGCACCGCCCGCCCGCCGATGCTCCCCACCTGGACACGACGCTGGCGCCGGGTGAGCTCATAGCCGCGTTCAATGTGCCGGCCGCGCCGTGGACGCGGCGGTCGCTCTACCTGAAAGTGCGCGACCGCGAATCCTACGAGTTCGCGCTGGCCTCCGCCGCGGTCGCGCTCGACATGCAGGACGGTGCGATCAAGGAAGCCCGCATCGCGCTCGGCGGCGTCTCGGCCCTGCCGTGGCGGGCGCGCGAGGCGGAAGCGCTGCTCAAGGGCAAGCCGATCGACGACGATGTGCTTCGGGCGGCGGCCGATGCCGCCTTCCAGCACGCGCAGCCGCGCGGAGACAATACGTTCAAGGTCGCGCTCGGCAAGCGCCCGATGATCCGCGCGCTGCGCCAGGCGGCGGCAATGGAGATCTGACAATGAGCCGAGCCGCACCGCAACCGAAGGACAACATGGGCGAGCCGGCCGCGCGCCTCGAGGCGCGGCTCAAGGTAACCGGCGAGGCGCGCTATGCCTCCGACATGCCGGTGCACAATCCGGCGTTTGCGTTCCTCGTCACCAGCCCGATTGCCAAGGGCCGTATCACGGCGATCGACCTCAGCGCCGCGAAGGCGGTGCCGGGCGTGCTGGAGATTTTCACGCACGAGAATACCGGCGAGCTCAAGACCATCAAATACGCGCCCGGCGGCGGTGGGCCCAGCACCTCGATGCAGGATTTCGGCCCGACGATCCAGCATGACGGCCAGATCGTCGCGATGGCGGTCGCCGAAACCCTCGAGCGGGCGCGCGAGGCCGCCTACAAAATCAGGATCAGTTATTCGGCCGAGACGCCGAGCGCCACGTTCGACGTGCCGGGCGTCTCGGAGAAACCGGTGACGAAGGATCTGCCGAAGGGCGGCGACGCCGAACAGGCCTTTGACGGCGCCGAGGTCAAATTCGAGGCGGCGTATTTCACGCCGACGCAGCACCACAATCCGATCGAGCTGTTCACCACCACCGCGGTCTGGAGCAACGGCGAGATGACGGTCTACGAGCCGAGCCAGTTCATGTACGGGCTCAAGAACAACGCCGCCAAGAAGCTCGGCATCGACGCCGACAAGGTCCACGCGGTGAGCCATTTCGTCGGCGGCGCATTCGGTTCCAAGGCGCAACTGACGCCGCGCACCGGGCTCGTCGCGCTGGCGGCAAAGGCGCTCAACCGGCCGGTCAAGCTGGTCGCCACCCGCGACCAGGGCTTCACGATCGCCACCTATCGCGCCGAAACCCGGCACCGCATCCGCATCGGCGCCGGCCGCGAGGGCAGGATCGCGAGCTTCCAGCACGATGGCTGGGAGGTGACGTCGCGGCCTGACGACTATTCGGTGGCGGGCGTGGAGGATTCGGCGCGGCTTTACGGCTTCGGCGCGGTGAAGACCAGCGTCAAGACCGTGCACGCCGACCGCAATACGCCCGGTTTCATGCGTTCGCCGCCAGTGGTGCCTTACATCTATGCGCTCGAAAGCGCGATCGACGAGCTCGCGGTCAAGCTCGGGATGGACCCGGTCGAACTGCGGCGCGTCAACGACTCGAACAAGGATGCGACAGGCAAGGAATGGTCGAGCCGCTCGCTGATGCAGTGCTACGACCAGGCGGCCGAGGCCTTCGGCTGGTCGAGGCGCGAGGCGGCGCCGGGCGCGATGCGCGACGGTGACTGGCTGATCGGCTGGGGCTGCGCCAGCGCGGTCTATCCGACCCATGTCGGCGCGGCGACGGCGCGCGTGCAACTGTCGTCAGACGGCCGCGCCACCGTGCAGGTTGCCGCCCATGAGATCGGCACCGGCGTGATGACGGTAGTAGGCCAGATGGCGGCGGAGCGGCTTGGCCTGCCGCTCGACCGCGTCAGGGTCGACGTCGGCGACAGCCGGCTGCCGCCGGTGCCGGTCGCCGGCGGCTCCAACCAGACCGCGAGCTGCTGTTCGGCGGTGATGCAGGCCTGCGACGCGATCATCGCCCGTCTCGACCGCGCCGGCGGCAACGCGCAAACCGTGGGCGGCGGCGGCAATGCGCTTGGCGACAAGTTCGCCCGGCTCGGCGTCTCGACCATCGAGGAATATGCCGAATTCGTCCCCGACGACGCCAAGCCCAACCCGATCAAGGAGCTCCTGGCCGACGGCCCCATCCAGAAGCTCTACAAGGGCACGCCGACGCTGGTCGGCGGCTCGAAGAGCAAGAAGCTGCTCTATGCGCTGGGCGCGGAGTTCGTCGAGGTGCGGGTGCACGCGCTGACCGGCGAAATCCGCGTGCCGCGCATGGTGGGTGCCTTCGCCGCCGGCCGTATCATGAACACGCGCACGGCGCGCAGCCAGCTCATGGGCGGCATGATCTGGGGCATGGCGTCGGCGCTGCACGAGGCGACCGAGATCGACAAGCGCAGCGCGCGCTACACCAACGACAACATTGCCGACTACCTGATCCCGGTGAACGCCGACACGCCGGAGGTCGATGTCATCCTGGTTTCGGAGCGGGACGACCATGTCAATCCGGCCGGCGTCAAAGGCATCGGCGAGCTCGGCAATGTCGGCACCGCGGCGGCGGTGGCGAATGCGGTCTATCACGCGACCGGCGTGCGGGTGCGCGAGCTGCCGATCAGGCTGGAGAAGCTGCTCGTTTAATCCGTAGCTCGGGGCGAGGAGCGTGCGGTCACGCCGCTTTCTTCAGCGCCTCGCGGCACAACGCCAGGTCCGCGACGAACATCTCATACTGCCGGCGCTTGTCGGCTTCGTCCTGGATGCGCAGCAGGTAGGACGGATGGATGGTGGCGAGGAAGCGTCCGCCGGTTTCCAGCGGCAACAGCTTGCCCCTGATGCTGGCGATCGACAGCGGCTTGCGCGCGATGCTGCGCACCGCGGTGGCGCCGAGCGCCACCACGACCTGCGGCTTGACCAGCGCCTTCTCGATGTCGAGCCACCAGTGGCAGCGGTCGATCTCGTAGGCGTTCGGGCGCTTGTGCAGGCGGCGCTTGCCGCGCTGCTCGAATTTGAAGTGCTTGACCGCATTGGTGACGAAGACGAGCTTGCGGTCGATGCCGGCCTCGGCGATCGCACGGTCGAGCATGCGGCCGGCCGGGCCGACGAACGGCTTGCCGGCGAGGTCTTCCTTGTCGCCCGGCTGCTCGCCGACCATCATGATGCGGGCCCGCGCCGGCCCTTCGCCCGGCACCACCTGGGTGGCGTTCTTGTAGAGCGGACAGCGGGTGCAGCCGGCTTCGGCCTCGCGCAGCGCCTTGAGGGATTTGATGGTGAGGGTATCCGCCATACGGCGACAAGCCGGAGAAGCTGCGAGAAGTTCCTTCGTCTGCCTCGACGAGCTTATTTGACCGTCATGGCCGGGCTTGTCCCGGCCATCCCCTTGGGCGGCCATAGTGCTTTCCTATAAGCGGGGTCACCGGGACAAGCCCGGTGACGACAAGTGCATTACTCCGCCGCGACCTTCTGCGCCGCGTCGAGCTTCGCCTTCACCACCACCTTGATCGCGTCGTCGACGCGGTCCTTGGCGTAGCGGATCGCGGTCGGCAGATCGTCGAGCGGGAACGTATGCGTGTGGATCAGGGTGGCGTCGAACCGCTTCTGCCGCATGAACGCCTCGGCGCGGTGGGTCGCGCTCTTGCCCTCGCCGCGGATGCCGTAGAGGTAGATGTTGTTGCGCACGATATGGGCGACGTCGACCGGCACCTCGCCGTCATGGGCGAAGGCGGCGAGGCAGACCTTGCCGCCACGGTTGACCATGCGCACCGCGTCACTGACGGCGCTCGCCGCCGCCGAACATTCCAGCACGTAATCGACGCCCTTGCCGCCGTTGAGCCGCTTCACCTCGGCGACCCCGTCGGGCGTCCTGCGCACGTTGACGACGTGGTCGGCGCCGAGCGCGGTGCCGATCTTCAGCCGATTGTCGCGGGTGCCGGTGAGGATC
>CAZNTY010000139.1:0-8203 GCA_964576085.1 uncultured Undibacter sp.
AATTCGTTGACGTAATAAGGAATTCCATCCTCGACAAAACAGCGTGTCGGGGCGCCGAAGTCGGCGAAGGCGCGGATCGAGTCCAGAAATCTCTCCGGATCGCCCCGAACCGGGATGATCTTCGGCAGGTCGTCGGAGCCAAAAGGCAGGAGTTGCTCTTTCGGCAACCGGTTGCGAGAAAGGGCGCGCAAAGGTCGCGAAATCCTGTTTTATTGTTTTGTTCTAGGTCCGATCGCAGCCGATTCAAGATGATTCGCCGCCTGATCGATAGTCGTCCCCAAGGTGCGTTGCTGCGGCATCACACGATCGCGGCCGCGTTCATCCTGATGCTGGCGAGCCCTGCGCTGGCGATGGACCTCAACAGCTTCCGCGCCCAGCACGGCCGTGGCCCACTCAACATCAGCGTGCGGCTCACCGGCATCGCCTATGAGCAGGCATCGCTGATGGCCGGGCGCGGCCGCATTGACCATAAGGATTTCAAGAAGCGCATCGGCCCGGTCGGCTCAACTCACGCCGAGAACGTCTCCTACGGCTGCGCCGATGAGGACTGTGCAATCCGCCAGTGGGCACGCTCGGCCGGCCATCGCGCCAACATGCTGCGTGGCGATGTGTCGGCCTACGGCATTGCCTCGGCGACGTCGGCATCCGGACGCAAATACTGGGCACTTGAGCTCGGCGGCGAGTGAGCTTTTTGTTTTCGCCCGCCCGAAACGGGAGCCCGCAGCGTCAACTGCTGTAATACATCGCAATGCCCATCGCGATGGCGGCGACCGCCATCAGTCCGTAGAAGATCACAGTCGTCCGCATCTGGTCGCTCACGCACGCCTCCCCTGGGTGCAGCCGCACCCTCAACGCCTGTCCATCACCCCCGAGTCCGTCCGGCATCAGAACGGCCTGTGACGCAGTATGGCAAATCGGCGGACCGCCGCCAGAGGGACGTCGCCCGCGTTCATCGCAGCGCACAATCACCCTTGACCGCGACGCGCCGACGCGCTGGCATGCTGCCCGCAATAATGCGGGGGGGGGGGAGTAAGCCGATGCCGCTGTCCGATAAAATCAAGTCGATGATCCGTTCAGCCTGGGACGACGGCTATCCGCTGATTGTCGCGACCGCCGGTCCCGACGGGCCGGTGATGGGTCCGAAAGGCAGCCTGATCGTCTATGACGATAACCATCTCGCCTACTGGGAACGGACCAAGGGCAAGCTGCTCGATGCCGTGAAGGCCGACCCGCGCGTCTGCATCCTCTATGCCAATTTCAAGGCGCAGCGCGACGGCGTGCTGGAATCCGGCTACCTGCGCTTCTTCGGCACAGCCGAACTGCACGAGAGCGGCCCGATCCGCGACAAGATCTTCAGCATGCTGCTGCCGCGCGAGCAAACCCATGCCGGCGCCGACACCGGCATCGGCGTCCTGGTCAAGATCACCAAGGCCACCGACATCCGCGGCAAGCCGATCATGTGATCGTGTGTTGCAGACGCTGCGCGCGCCTGTTCCAATGAACGTCGGAGGTTCCAATGCGGCCGGGACGTGCGTACATCCTTCTGATCGCCGCTCTGTTAGGGTCGCTTTCTGTCGCGCCGGCGCAGGCCGGCCTGCTCATAACCAACGACAAAACGAGCCAGCGCAAGATAGTAGCCAAGGACGACATGCCGCTTTACGACTGGCCGGTTTCGACCGGTTTGCGTGGCTACGACACGCCGAGCGGTACCTACCAGCCGTTCCGCATGGAGGCCGACCATTTCAGCCGGGAATGGGATGACGCGCCGATGCCGCACTCGATCTTCTTCACCCAGATCGGCCATGCCATTCATGGCAGCTTCGACATGAGGCGGCTTGGCCGGCCGGCCTCCCACGGCTGCGTGCGGCTGCATCCCGACAATGCTGCGATCCTGTTCAAGCTAGTGCGCGCGGAGAAAATGGCGAACACGCGCGTGGTGCTCACCGGCACCATTCCTGGCGGCCCGGGCGAAATCCCGCATAAGCTCGGCGTCGATCCTTATGCCGCTGACGAGGCGTTGGCGGGCTACACCCCGCCCGCTCCGCTCCTTGCCGACGAGAAGGAAAAAACCCGCGAGCCTGCACGTGCCGAGCGGCCGCACAGCCGGCCGCGGCGCGCCGCGCGCTATTACTACTACTATGAGCGGCCGCAGCCGCGGAATTTCGCCGACTTCTTCTTCGGCCGCCGCAATTAGCGGAACGCAAGGACAGCGTATCGCTTTGAGACTGCAGGCCAGCAGAACGGGTGCGTCATGATCCGCAAGCTCAGCTCCGGCAAATACCGGCTTTACTCGCGCAAGAAAAACCCGCGCACCGGAAAGCGCCGCAATCTCGGCACCTTCGACACCAGGAAGGCGGCGCAGCAACACGAGCGCGAAGTGCAGTATTTCAAGCGCCACTAAGAGGCCGCCTCGAGACGTCGGGAACCAAACCGATGACTGCACATTATTCCGGCGGTACGCCGTGCGCCTGCGCGCAGGCGTGCCGGAGGATGTGAGCGGTGCGTTTCCGCGTGAAGCGATTGGTTTTGGCAACAGACAAGTTCGGCCGGCCGCCGGTATTACTCGCCATTGCCGTAATCCTGATCGCTATTTTCACAGTATCGCTCGCCGTAGCCGAACCGGGCGTGGCCGAACCGAACGCAGTCGAACCGCAGTTCACCGGCAGCATCCGGGTTCTGGCAGCCCGTGGCAACGACGTCGTTACGCTCGGCACCCCGAATACCGATGGATCATTAGCCAACGACAGCATCAGCGATGATGAGGCCGCGATCCTGTCAGCGCCGCTGGCAGCGCCGCATTATCACGACAGATACCGCTTCTATCACCGCTACGATCTCTATTCGCCGCGCTCGCGCTTCAATCCGCTGG
This sequence comes from uncultured Undibacter sp., assembly GCA_964576085.1. Lineage (GTDB taxonomy): Bacteria > Pseudomonadota > Alphaproteobacteria > Rhizobiales > Xanthobacteraceae > Pseudolabrys. Next base: position 2,870 of record CAZNTY010000139.1, read on the forward strand.
ACGACGGCGTCAACTAGAGTCGCTCGCTTTGATGGGAAACAGCCCCGTTTTACCGGATGCCGCGGCGCGCATGATCTGCTAAACAGCGCCCCTGCTATTCCTCTCGTCTGCCACGGATTGCCGACTGAAGGCCGGCAACAACACCCCTGACGACCACCCTCGCCCGCGTGACCTGCGACGAGCCGACAGCCAGACGGCTGTCCGCCCTGCTCGACGAGAGCTTCGGCGCCGATACGGCTATCGCGGCCTTTGAAACCAACAACGGAGGCACTTGGATCGTCGAAATAACCTTCGCCGCGCCACCGGACGAAGGTGCGGTGCGGCGGCAAATCGAAGCCGGCGGTGCTGATCCGGCTGCCTTGCGGTTTTCAACGATCGCAGAACGCGATTGGGTCAAGGCAAGCCTTGCCGACTTCAAGCCGGTGCGCGCAGGACGCTTTCTCGTGCACGGCGCGCATCATCGCGGGCAGTTTGCGCCGAACATGATCGGTATCGAGATCGAAGCGGCGCTGGCGTTCGGCACCGGCCACCATGGCACCACGCGCGGCTGCTTGCTGGCGCTGGACCGATGGACGAAGGCCGCGCGGCTCACCAGAAGACACAGGACAGTGCTCGATGTCGGCACTGGCACCGGGGTGTTGGCCATTGCGGCCGCGAGAGCCCTTCATTGCAAGGTGTTTGCCACCGACATCGATCCGTTGGCCGTCGCCGTGGCAAAAGCGAATGCCCGCCACAACCGGACTGGCCCTCTCGTTGCGATCCGAAACGCAGATGGGCGTCGCGGCATTCCGTGGCGCGGATCCTTCGATCTGATCCTCGCCAATATCCTGCTTGGACCGCTAACGCGTATGGCGCGACCGCTCGCGCGCCGCCTCGCGCCCGGCGGGTCTATCGTGCTGTCCGGATTATTGCCGGCGCAGGCGAATGCGGCGCTCGCCGCTTACCGCGTCCACGGCCTCGCCTTCGAGCGGCGCCTGACGCTGGATAATTGGGTTACGCTGGTAATGCGGCGTAATTCCCGTTGAAACTGCCTGGCGAGGGGCAGTTTCTAGATCGTCGGATTTAGCGGGCGAACGGTAACTCGCTGCGATCAATAGTCTCGTCGTTCCAGCTGACCAGATGCCAGTGTGTGGCGATTTCGCGCTCGGCCTGCCGCAGGCGCGCATCCATCAGCGCGTCCAGAAAGCGTGCAAAGAAGCTCTTTTTCGCCGGGGCGCTCGTCTTGGTGGCTGCAGCGGCGGCCGCGACACGAGCCGAGCTGTAAGTTACAGCGACCATGATTGTTCTCCTCGATCTTCAGGGGCGCCAGACTGTCCCCTGATTTCAAATCTGACTGTTGCGCTGCAACATAGGCTCCAAATAGGTGAGAACCACTGACATAACTGCATAGGAGCCCGGCAAATCCGGCCCAAGTACTTAATGGAGTGTGAGGTTCTTGGCATTGCGGTTACTTCTATTGTGCGCTGCATAATACAGGTCGGACCGCCGTCCCGCGTTGCCGTGGACAGAGGTCGCCCATAGAGTGCCAGCGATGTTCGAGGCCAAATTCCAGTCCTTCGAGGACCGTAACGAACGCGACGCGGTCGCAGGCCGCGTAGCCGCCTTGCGTGCCGAGCTGAAGATCCGCGGGCTTGACGGCTTCATCGTGCCGCGCGCCGACCGCCAGCAGAATGAATACGTGCCGGCGAGCGAAGAGCGGCTGGCCTGGCTCACCGGCTTCACCGGCTCGGCCGGCTGCGCCATCGTGCTCGCCGGGCGCGCCGCTCTGTTCGTCGACGGCCGCTACACCGTGCAGGCCGGCGCGCAGACCGACACTGCGATTTTTTCCATCACGCATCTGGTCGAGGCACCGCCCGAGCAATGGATTGAAGCCAACCTCAAGCCCGGCGCCAGACTCGGCTACGACCCGTGGCTGCACACGTCCGATCAGGCTGAGAAGCTCGCCACGGCGTGCGGCAAGGCTGGCGCGATGCTGGTGCCGGTCGAGACCAATCCGATCGACGCGCTGTGGCGCGACCGTCCGGCGCCGCCGCTCGCGCCGGTGATGCTCCGCGACGTCAGCCTCGCGGGCGAGGCTGCCGCCGACAAGCTCAAGCGCGTCCGCGCCGAGCTCGCCAAGCTGCGCGCCGATGTGCTGCTGTTGTCCGATCCGCAGTCAGTCGCCTGGACCTTCAACATCCGCGGTGGCGATGTCCCGCACGTGCCGCTCGCGCTCGCCTATGCCAGCGTGCCGCGCGAGGGACGGCCGGCGCTCTATGTCGACGGCCGCAAGCTCGACAACGAGGTGCGCCACGCGCTCGAGGAGCTGGCCGACGTGCGCGAGTCCGGTCGGCTCACCGCCGACTTTGCAACGTTCAAGGGCAAGACAGTACTGCTCGACCGCGCCAGCGCGTCGGACGCGCTCGCGCGCCAGGTCACAGCCGACGGCGGCAGGGTCTCGCGCGTCGCCGACCCGACCGCGATCATGAAGGCGGTGAAGAACCGCACCGAGATCGAGGGCGCGCGGGCCGCGCATGTGCGCGACGGGGCGGCGATGGCGCGCTTCCTGTTCTGGTTCGCGCAGCAGGCGCCGGCGGGCGCGCTGACCGAGATTGACGCGGTGAGCGCGCTCGAAAGTTTCCGGCGCGACACCGGCGCGCTCAAGGACGTGTCATTCCCGACCATCGCCGGTGCCGGGCCGAACGGCGCCATCGTGCATTACCGCGTCACCAGCGCCACCAACCGCACGATCAACGACGGCGACCTGTTCCTGATCGATTCCGGCGCGCAATACGAGGACGGCACCACCGACATCACCCGCACGCTGACCGTGGGCGAGCCGACCGCGGAGATGCGCGACCGCTTCACCCGCGTGCTCCAGGGCCACATCGCCATCGCCACCGCGGTCTTCCCGGAAGGCACCAGCGGCGCCCAGCTCGACACTTTGGCGCGCACGCCGCTGTGGCAGGCCGGGCTCGACTTCGACCACGGCACCGGCCACGGCGTCGGCAGCTACCTGTCGGTGCACGAGGGACCGGCGCGCATCTCCAAGCTCGGCACCGTGCCGTTGCGGCGCGGCATGATCCTCTCCAACGAGCCGGGCTACTACAAGGCCGCCGAATACGGCATCCGCATCGAGAACCTGGTGCTGGTGATCGCCGAGCCGGAGCCGGCCGGCGCCGAGAAGCCGCTCAACGCCTTCGAGACGCTGACGCTGGCGCCGATCGAGCGGCGGCTGATTGACGGCCGGATGCTGACCGGCAAGGAGCGCGCCTGGCTCGACAGCTACCACGCGCGCGTGCGCGAGACGATCAGCCCGCTGCTCGACAGCGAGACCCGGATGTGGCTGGAGCAGGCGACGCGGGCGCTGTGAATTTCTCTATGACTAAGAGATCAGCTTCAGCCACTCGTCCTCGGTCAGCACCGTGACGCCGAGCTTCTGCGCCTCGGCGAGCTTCGAGCCCGCGCCCGGCCCGGCTACGACGTAATCGGTCTTTTTCGACACCGAGCCTGCCGCCTTCGCGCCGAGCCGCTCGGCGGTCGCCTTGGCCTCGTCGCGCGTCATCTTCTCCAGCGCGCCGGTGAACACCACAGTCTTGCCGGCGATCGGCGAATCCTTTTTCGGCCTCTGCGCGTCGAGAATTTTCACCTGCTTCACCAGCCGCTCGACCACGCCGCGGTTGTGGCTTTCCCTGAAGTAGTCGCCGACCGCATCGACCACCGTCTCCCCGATCTGGTCGATGTTGTCCATCTCGGCGCGCGCCTCCTCGTCGCCCTTGGCAATTCTCAGCCCGGCGTCGTGAAACGCCGGCCACGAGCCGTAGGCGCGCGCGAGCTGGAGCGCGGTGGTCTCGCCGACGTGGCGGATGCCGAGCGCGTAGATGAAACGCTCCAGCGCGATTTCTCGCCGCGCCTCGACGGCGTTGAACAGGTTGCGCACCGACGTTTCGCCGTAGCCCTCTTCCGCCAGCAGTTCTTTCCTATGTTTCTTCTCCAGCGTGAAGATGTCGGCCGGCTCCTCGACCCATTTCTTCTCGAAGAACAGCGCGATCTGCTTCTCGCCCAGCCCTTCGATATCGAAGGCGCGGCGCGACACGAACAGCCGCAGGTGCTCTGTCTTCTGGAACGGACAGGCAAACTCGCCGGTGCAGCGCGAGCGAGCGCCCTCCTCGCCGGTCGAGGTTTCCTCGCGCACCACCGGCGTCTTCAGCGGACAGGGGCAATGCGTCGGGAATTTGTAGGGCCTGGCGTTTTTCGGCCGCTTGTCGATGACGACGTCGACCACCTGCGGGATGACGTCGCCGGCGCGCTGGATCACGACCGTATCGCCAAGACGGATATCGCGGCCCTGACGCAGCTCTTCGCCATCGCCGCCCACGCCTTTGATGTAATCCTCATTGTGCAGCGTGACGTTCTGCACGATCACGCCGCCGACACTGACAGGCTCGAGCTTGCCGACCGGCGTGAGCGCGCCGGTGCGGCCGACCTGGATCTCGATGTCCTTGAGCACAGTCATCGCCCGCTCGGCCGGGAACTTGTGTGCGACCGCCCAGCGCGGCGTGCGTGACACGAAGCCGAGCCGCTCCTGCCAGTCGATGCGGTCGACCTTGTAGACGACGCCGTCGATGTCGTAGTCGAGGCCGGCGCGCTGCTCCTCGATCTTCCTGTGGAACGCGATCAGCGCCTCGACCGAGTGGCAGATCTTGGTGAGCGGGTTGGTCGTGAAGCCGCACCGCTCGAACCAGGCGATCATGCCGGACTGGGTGTCGGCCGGCATCTCGCTCATCTCGCCCCAGGCATAGGCGAAAAAGCCGAGCGGCCGCGAGGCCGTGACCGCGGGGTCTTTCTGCCGCAGCGAGCCGGCCGCGGAATTGCGCGGGTTGGCGAAGATCTGCCCGCCCTCCGCCGCCTGCCTTTTGTTGAGGGCGAGGAAGTCGGCCTTGGTCATGTAGACTTCGCCGCGAACCTCGCAGACCGCCGGAACGTGCCTGCCCTTCAATGTCTTCGGCACGTCCCCGAGAGTCCGGATGTTGGCGGTGACGTCCTCACCGACGCTGCCGTCACCGCGCGTCGCCGCGGTGACAAGCTCGCCGCGCTCATAGCGCAGCGACATCGACAGCCCGTCGATCTTCGGCTCGGCGGAAAACACGATGGTCTCGTCCTCGCCGAGCCTGAGGAAGCGGCGGATACGCGAGACGAAGTCGATCACGTCCTGGTCGGAGAACGCGTTGTCGAGCGAGAGCATCGGCACCGCGTGGCGCACCTTGGCGAAGCCGCGCGCCGGCGCCGCGCCGACGCGCTTCGACGGCGAGTCCGGCCGGATCAGGTCAGGAAAGCGCGCCTCGATTGCCGCGT
>CAZNTY010000140.1:0-3796 GCA_964576085.1 uncultured Undibacter sp.
GTCGTGGTCAGCGCGAAAGCGATCGACGCCGCGGCCAACGAACGGCTTGCGGCGGAAGGTATCGCCGTCGTGACCGTGCCCGACGAACGTTGGGCACGCGTCGACATCAAGTCGCTCTCACTCTTGCCGAACGTGCTGGCAAAGCAGGCGGCTCGCGCGCAGGGCGCGAAGGAAGCCTGGCTGGTCGACAAGACCGGGCACGTCACCGAAGGCTCGTCGTCAAATGCCTGGATCGTCGACCGCGACGGCACGTTGCGGACGCGACATCTTGATCACGGAATCCTTCCGGGCGTCACGCGCGCGGTGCTGATCGAGTCGCTCAAGGAACACGGCATCACCTTCGAGGAACGCGCCTTCACGGTCGAGGAGGCCTATGCCGCCCGCGAAGCCTTCATTACCTCGGCAACCCAGATCGTGATGCCGGTGGTGCGAATCGACGGCCTGCCGGTCGGCAACGGCGCGCCCGGGCTTATCGCCAGCGCGCTGCGACGTGACTTTCATCGCTACGCCGAGACCACTTGACTGATATGCAATCACAATTATTTCAATGGCTTACTGGACCATGGGGCAAGTATTGCTTGCGCAACAGAACGCCGTGCAATCTAATGCGTGTGCTCACGGTTTCGCCTCACGTGAAGCCGAGGACAGAGTTCGCGGGCAACGACAGTCTCGCGCGAAAGACGCGAGCGTAAAAACGGAAACAACGGCCATGGCAGCCGAGCGGGCGCAGAACCTTCAAGATACTTTCCTCAATCACGTCAGAAAAAACAAAGTTCCGCTGACCATCTTCCTGGTCAACGGCGTTAAGTTGCAGGGCGTCGTCACCTGGTTCGACAATTTCTGTGTGTTGCTGCGCCGGGACGGACACTCGCAACTAGTCTACAAGCACGCGATTTCGACCATCATGCCCGGTCATCCGATCCAGCTGTTCGAAGGCGGCGAGGAGCCGTCGGCGGCGGAAAAGGCCTAATTGGAACCGCGTCAGCGCGATGCGACGGGCGATCGGCTGACGCCGGCCGGCGGCGCGACGGCCCGCGCGATCGTGATCGAGCCGTGGCTCAAGCGCCAGCCGGCGCGCGGCACGCTGACGAAGGACGATACGCGCTCACCGCAGGCACGCCTCGAGGAGGCGGTCGGACTTGCACGCGCGATCGATCTCGACGTGGTCGACAGCGGATTGGTCACGCTGACTGACATTCGTCCGGCGACCTATATCGGCAAAGGCAAAGTGGACGAGATCGCCGGGCTGGTGAAGAGCCTCGGCGCGGGGCTTGTGGTGATGGACTGTCCGGTGTCGCCGGTGCAGCAGCGCAATCTGGAGAAGGCCTGGAACGCCAAGGTGCTCGACCGCACCGGATTGATCTTGGAGATTTTCGGCCGTCGCGCGCGCACGAAGGAGGGCGCGCTGCAGGTCGAGCATGCGCACCTGACGTACCAGAAGGGCAGGCTGGTCCGCTCATGGACCCATCTCGAACGTCAGCGCGGCGGCTTCGGATTTCTGGGCGGGCCGGGCGAGACCCAGCTCGAGGCTGATCGGCGCGTGCTGGAGGAACGCATCGCGCGCATCGAGGATGAGCTCGACAAGGTCAAGCGCACTCGCAAGCTGCATCGCGAGAGTCGCAAGCGCGTGCCGTATCCGATCGTCGCGCTGGTGGGCTACACCAATGCCGGCAAGTCGACGCTTTTCAACCGCATGACACAGGCAAGCGTGCTGTCGGCCGACATGCTGTTCGCCACGCTCGATCCGACCTTGCGCGCGGTCGATCTGCCCCGAGGCCACCGCGTGATCGTCTCCGACACCGTTGGTTTCATCTCCGACCTGCCGACGATGCTGGTCGCGGCGTTCCGCGCCACGCTGGAAGAAGTGATCGAAGCCGACATCATCCTGCATGTGCGCGATATCTCGCACGAGGATTCGACCGCGCAGTCACAGGACGTGGCGACGATCCTGGGCGAGCTCGGCATTGACGCCGGCCGGGACCGCCGTCTGATCGAGGTTTGGAACAAGATTGACCGGCTGTCCGTCGAGGCTCGTGCGAGCCTTGTCAATCAGGCCGCACGACGCCCGCCGGAAGCGCGGCCGGTATTGGTATCGGCACAAACCGGCGAGGGGGTCGATACGCTCGCCGCCGCGATCGAGGCCCGGCTTGCCGAAGCACGGCAGGTCATCGATCTCGTACTCGATCCGGCCGACGGCTCGGGCCTGTCCTGGCTTTATCGTCATACCGAAGTGATCGCGCGTTCGCTCGGCGACGACGACCGGCTGCACGTCACGGTGCGCGGTAATCCCGACCAGGCAGCGCAAGTGAGGGCGAAGTTCGACGCTGCCATCACCGCCGCCGAACCGTCATCCTGAGGTGCGACCCGGCCAAGATTCTAATCTTGGCCGGGGAGCCTCGAAGAGCCTGCCCTCGGGCTTGATCCGAGGGATGAGGGGCACCGTTCAAACGGGCCGTCGCCCTTCGAGGCTCGGCGCGTTCCGCGCCGAGCACCTCAGGGTGACGGATTGAGTCTGTGCCCGCCTCAATCCTCATGGATTAGACTTTAAGATCGCTCCGCGGCCTTGGCCGCGTTCCAGAGCGTCTCCATCTCGTCAAGCGAGGCTTCCGCCGGGGTCTTGCCGCGCGCGGCCAACGCCTGCTCGATCGCGCCAAACCGGCGCTCAAATTTCAGATTGGCGCCGCGGAGCAGGGATTCCGGGTCGGCTTTCAGGTGCCGGGCGAGATTGACGGCGGCGAACAACAGGTCGCCGACCTCCGCCGCCGCGTCCGACCCGCCGGCATCCAGCGCCGCTTCGATCTCGTCGGCTTCCTCGTGGATCTTCGCGAGCACCGCGCGCGGGTCGTCCCAGTCGAAGCCGACGCGGCCGGCCTTGTCCTGGAGCTTGAGCGCGCGGGTCAGCGCAGGCAGGGCGAGTGGAACGCCGTCCAGCGCGCCAGCCGGCTCTGGACGATCCATAGCCTTACCGACCTTGGCGGCCTTCTCAGCTCTTTCTTCGGCCTTGATCCGTTCCCAGAGCCCTTTGACGGCCTGTGCGGTCTTGCCATCCGCATCGGCAAAGACGTGCGGATGGCGGCGGATCAGCTTCGAGGTAATCGCCTCGACCACGTCGCCAAAGTCGAAGGCACCTTGCTCCTGCGCCATGCGGGCATGGAAGACCACCTGGAGCAACAGGTCGCCGAGCTCCTCACGGAGCTGGTCGAGGTCTCCGCGCTCGATGGCATCGATGACCTCATAGGCTTCCTCGATCGTATAGGGCGCGATGGTGCGGAAGTCCTGTTCGAGGTCCCACGGGCAGCCGCTGCCGGGCGTGCGCAGCGCCGCCATGATCTCGATCAGCCGGCTGATGTCCTTGGAAGGCTTCACAGCCTCACGCTATCGCGGGCGGGACAAAGCGCGGCACCATAACTGAGGCTGTCCACCGCCGGTATCAGATTCGCATAAGACATATTATGGAATAATTATTTGAGGAGCGTTAAGTTGATGGCAGACTTGCTTTGGTCAAGCTCGTCAAGGCCAAGCCAGCCAAAACCAGCGCCACCCCAATAGAAAGCAATTGTGACCGCCGACAGGAGCATCCAAGCCACGCCGGCGGCGCTGGCGCGGAAAATTGCCGCTCGCATCTCCATGCAGGGCGACAAGACCGATGCCGATAAACGCCGCCAGCAATCCAATCTTCTGCACGCCCGAAACAGGTTGCCTCAAACGTATCGCGGCGAAAATCACAACGAAAACTGGAATCGTCGCGGAAATAATCGTGCCGACCGAGGCTGACGTCCCGGCGACGCCGTAGGCC
>CAZNTY010000141.1:0-2013 GCA_964576085.1 uncultured Undibacter sp.
GCGCTGCGCAAAACTGCGAAAGTGGGCATCCATTACATTGATAGGCATTTGGGCCGTGTCGAAGTGGTAGTCGTTTTGTTTAGCCACTTCTAACATACGCAAATGTACCGCCGGGTCTTTGTGCCCGGTGAAGCCGACGAAACGGATTTTGCCGGCCTTCTTCGCCTCGTCAAACGCTTCGCGCGCGCCACCGTCGGCAAAAACTCGATCGGCATCTTCCATGCGAATGTTTTCGTGATGCTGGAGCAAATCGACATGATCGGTCTGGAGCCGTTGCAGGCTTTCGTCCAATTGTTTGGTCGCCGCCTTTTTTGTGCGGCCGTCGATTTTCGTCATTAAAAAAACTTTATCGCGGTAACCGTCTTTCAAGGCCTTACCCATGCGGCGTTCGCTATCCTGCCGCAGCAGAGGTCCCTCGCGAACTCAGTTGAGGTCGGGGTGTTCGATGCCAATGCGTTCTAGCAGGCTGTCGGATTCACCTGAGGCTGTGAGTATGGCAGAATCGCGGGATGACGACGTACCTACCGTTTGACCGCGACCAGGGATTTTTGCTGCCCCCTGATCTGAAGGATTGGCTGCCCGAGGACGACATTGCGCATTTTATCGCGGCGGCGGTGGAGCGGGTGCGGCTGGGGGCATTCCGGAGCAACCCGCAGGCGGGCGGCAAGCGGCAATACCATCCCCGGCTGATGCTGGCGTTGCTGATCTATTGCTATGCCAATGGCATCTTCTCGTCGCGGCGGATCGAGCGGGCGACGTACCGTGATATCGGCGTGCGCTTTATTGCCGCCAACACGCACCCCGATCACGACACGATCGCGGTCTTTCGTCGGACCAACAAAGAGGCCTTCGAGGCAGCGTTCTTGGAGGTGCTGCTGCTGGCGCGTGAGACGGGGCTGCTGCAGCTCGGCACGGTGTCGATCGACGGGACCAAGATCGATGCCGACGCCTCGAAGATCCGCTCGCTGCGGGGAGCCTGTCCTCGGGCCGGCCGGAGGCCGGACCCGTGGGACCGGGCGCAGGTGTTGCGCGCCAAGTTGGCGGCCGACATCGCCTTGTTGACGGCCAAGGCCGAGGCGGCCGATGCCGAGGACGAGGACCCGCAGGCCTTGCCCAAGGAGATCGCCCGGCGCGCGGCGCTGAAGGAGAAGCTTGACCTCGCCTGCGCGCGATTGGAGGCCGAAGCTAAGGCGAGGGCTGCGGCCGAACGCCCGGAATACGAGAGGAAGAAAGCGGTTTACGAGGCCAAGCGGGGCCGGCGGGGCCGCCCGCCCAAGCCGCCCGACGCGACGCCGCCGGCGGATCGGCAGACCAACCTGACCGACCCTGATTCGGCGCTGATGCGCAAGTCAAAAGCCCATGAATACCGACAGGCCTATAATGCCCAGGCGGTCGTCTGTGCCGAGGGCAGCCAGCTGATCCTGGCCACCAACATGGCAACCACCCCGAGCGACCAGCCGACCTTCGCGGCGACGATCTTGTCGATGGAAAGCACCATCGGCCTGCCGACGCTCGTCCTGGCCGACGCCGGTTTTGCCGACCGTGAAGCGGTCGCCCGGCTGGAGGCGGCCGGGGTCGAGCCGCTGGTCGCCATCGCCAAGACCCAGCCACACCGGCCTTACGACTTTCGCCCGCCACCGGCCGCGCCGAAGCGCAAGCGCCGCATCCTCGAACCCTGGCGCTTGGCCATGCAGGCCAAGCTCGACACCGCGGCTGGCAAAGCCCGTTACAAGAAGCGCAAACAAACCGTCGAACCGGTGTTCGGCATCATCAAAAGCGCGATGGGCTTCACCCGCTTCCACCTGCGAGGCATCCACAACGTCGCCACCGAATGGTTGCTCCTCGCCCTCGCCTATAACTGCCGCAGACTGCACAACCTGCAGCCGGCCTGAACCACCCCGGCGATGCCAAGCACATCTGCAACTCGAATCCGACAGCCTGCTAGTGGATTTCCTTGAAAAAACTGGAGCGGGTCCCTTGGAGCGGGCAAAGTGCCATTTGATAATGTATGCT
>CAZNTY010000142.1:0-18974 GCA_964576085.1 uncultured Undibacter sp.
GCGACCAGCACGTTGGCGCCGGCCTGCACCACCTTCGCGGCATTGTCGGGCGTGATGCCGCCGTCGACCTCGATGTCGATCGGCCGCGCGCCGACCATGGCGCGGATGTTGCGCAGCTTGTCGAGCGCCGAGGGGATGAAGGCCTGGCCGCCGAAGCCGGGATTGACCGACATCACCAGCACGAGGTCGACCAGGTCGATGACGTGCTCGATCGTGCTTTCGGGCGTGCCAGGATTGAGCGTGACGCCGGCTTTCTTGCCGAGCGCACGGATCGCCTGCAGCGAGCGATGCACGTGCGGCCCGCTCTCGACATGGACGGTGATGATGTCGGCGCCGGCTTTGGCGAAGGCTTCGAGATAGGGATCGCAGGGCGCGATCATCAGGTGGACGTCGAACGTCCTTTTGCTCAGCGGGCGCAGCGCCCTCACGACGTCGGGCCCGATGGTGATGTTGGGCACGAAGTGCCCGTCCATGACGTCGACATGGATCCAGTCCGCGCCGGCGGCCTCGATTGCGCGGATCTCGTCGCCGAGCTTCGAGACGTCCGACGCGAGGATCGACGGCGCGATGGCAAGCGGGCGCATGAGAGCCTCCGAATGGGGTTCGCCTAACATGGCGGCACAGGACCGGCAACGCGCGCCATGTGGAGAACAGGCGCGCGGGAGCCCGGCAAAACTTGCCGCGCGGCGCCTGCATCTGCCGGGCCGGTCGCGCCTGGCGGGACCATGAACAGCGCAAAACCGGCGATTTGAAGCCGCCGCGCGCTGGCGCATCTCTTGCTTCAGACCCATTGGGCGGCATGCCGTTTGGGCGGCAGGGCTGTTGCGGAGTTTCGCCAATGTCGATCTCGGTCGGCGCATCGTCGAATGCGTCGTCAATGATCCAAAGTGTGTTGGGCGCTACGGCTGGAAGCCGGACGGCGTCTGATCCGCTCGACGAATTGCTCGAAAGCATGACGGATTCGAGCGACGGCGCGTCGGAGCCACCGGCCTCGACGACGCAATCCGGATCTGGGACGGCGGCCTACGATCCAGCGACCTTCCTGTCGCTGATTTCGGCGCAGGGCCAGCAGGGCGATAGAGGTGTGACCGCGCCCGGCGGCACATCCGATCACAGTCACGCCACTGGATCGGCCTCCGACTCGAACAATGCCGACAACGCCACCACGCAGACCATCGTGAACCCCGATGGCTCGACCACGACCATTGTCACTTATGCCGACGGCACAGAGGTTGAAAGCAGCACCTCGCCTCCGCAAGGCACCAACGGGGCCGCGACCGCGTCGTCGTCCGGACTGTCGTCCGGTAACAAGGTGCTGGCCGATCTGTTCCAGTCGCTGCTGGTGCCCGCTGCCGGCGCGGCCTTGTCGGCGCTGATCTAAGCCGCGTTGCGGCGGCCCATGCGCCCGATCCGCCCGGCGAGCCACTTGAGCAGCACCGGCAGCAGATAGATCGGAAACTGCGCGAGGCCGAAATAGAGCCAGCCGACCGGCGATACGGCGAAGCCGGTCGCGGCGAGCATCACGCCCATGTTGCGGTTGCCGGTGAGGATGCCGATTGCGAGCGCACGTTCGCGGCCGGCGGCGAGAAAGACCAGCGTCGTGATGAGGATCGTGACGATTGTCAGCGCGAAGGCGAGGACCGCCAGGCCGCCGACCAGCCGCGGGTCGGCGAGCGCGGCGGCCGTGACGCCGTCCATGGCCGCCATCGCGAAGACGAACATCGCCAGCACGCTCAAGCCGTCAAGAAGTGTGTAGTTCGCCTCGATGACCTTGCCGCCGGCGATGCGGCGGATCACGGCCGCCGCGGCGGCTGATCCGGCGATCAGCGCGAACAGCTTGAGCCCGAACGTTGCCGGCGCGATCAACGCCTCGCCGAGAAAGAGGTGCGTGAAGAGACCGGCGGTGAACGGCACCGCGGCCATCGAGCAAAGCAGGCAGGCGAGCGTCAGCGCGACGTCAAGGCCCATGAGGCCCGCCATGGCCGGCGCCGACATCAGCGCGGGTGAACAGCATTGCAGAATGAGAATGAAATAGAGGTCGGGCATCGCCTCCTTGAGCCCGACGGCGGTGAACAAGCCAGCGAAAGCCGCGGGAAGCAACAGCATCAGCCATGCCGCTGCGGTCAGAACGACGAAGGGACGCCGCGCCAGCGCGCCGAGCGAGGCCGGGCTCACGCGCAAGAACGACAGCACCAGCAGCGCGACCACCGTTTCACCCAGGATGGGTTTGAAGACGGCGGCGAGGTCCGGCAGCGCGATACCGAGCAGGATCGACAAGGCGACCGCGATTGTGCCGTGCCGGCCAAGGAAGGTGAGCAGGGCCATGATTTTCGAAAGAACGGGCATGCGGCGGATGGGCTTGCTGGCTTTCGCCGAATTTAGCATTACCTCGTTAAGACCGGCCTAGCCGGACAAGGGACTTTCAATCATGGCGCGCGTCGATGTGGTGGTTCTGGGGGCGGGGATCGTCGGCGTCTCGACCGCCCTGCAACTCGCCAAGCGCTCGATGTCGGTCGCGCTGGTCGATCGCGGGTCGCCGGGCGAGGAAACCTCCTACGGCAATGCCGGGATCATCGAAGGCAGCACCATCTTTGCGCCGAGCTTCCCGTCCGACCCGCTGGCGCTGGCGCGGGTGATCTTCAAGCGCGCGCCGGAAGCGAACTATCAGTTCTCGTTCCTGCCGACGATTCTGCCGTGGCTGGCGCGGTTTCGCGCCTGGTCGAGCACGGCGAAGCGGATCGAGCACGCCCGGCTGGTGCGGCCGATGTTCGCCAGCGCGATTCCCGAGCACGAGGCGCTGCTTACGGAATCCGGCGGCCTGCGCTACCTGCGCAAGACCGGTTGGCTCAAGGTCTACCGGCGCGACAGCACGTTCGACGCGCTCGCGGCCGAACGCGACCTTGCCGGGGAGTTCGGCATCACCTTCGAGCTGGTCGACGCCGCCGGCGCGCTCGCCCTTGAGCCGTCGCTCTCGCCGGTATTCAGGCGCGCGGCGTTCTGGCCGAAGGCCGTCAGCATCAGCAATCCGCTCGGCGTCACGCGCTCCTATCTGACCCGTTTCGAGGCGCTCGGCGGCGTCACGCTGAAGGGCGACGCGCGCAGCCTGCACCGTAACGGCAGCCAATGGCGCGTCGAGACCGATCAGGGCGCGCTCGATGCGGAACAGGCGGTGGTCGCGCTTGGGCCCTGGGCGCCGGATCTGCTCGAGCCGCTCGGCGTCAGGTTGCCGATGGCGGTGAAGCGCGGCTATCACCGGCATTTCCATCCGCGCGGCAACGCTTCGCTGACCCGGCCGATCCTCGATGCCGATTACGGCTACAACATCACGCCGATGGAGCAGGGCATTCGCATCACCACGGGCGCGGAGTTCGCGCCGCGGGACGCGCCGCCGACGCCGGTGCAGTTCGACCGGCTGATGCCCGGCGTGCGCTCGCTGTTTCCAATCGGCGATCCCGTCGACGACAAGACCTGGAAGGGCGCGCGACCCTGCTTCCCGGATTCTCGGCCGGTGATCGGCCGCGCGCCCGGCCAGAACGGCCTGTGGCTCGCGGTCGGCCATGCGCATTGGGGCCTGACGCTCGGCCCGTCGACCGGTCGTCTGCTCGGCGAGATGATGACCGGCAAGACGCCGTTCTGCGATCCGGCGCCCTATCGCGCCGAGCGGTTCGGCTAACGCATGATCCCGAAAAGCTCGTCCTCGACTTGATCGGGGATGGAAACCGGTTTTCGGAAATGATCACGCGCCGGTGCTTTAAGCCGCCCGCGTGACCTCGCGGAACGGGTACTTGTCGCGGATATATTTATTGAAGAACGCGCCCTTGGACGGCGCCGCTTCGAGACCGGCGGCACAATCCGCCGGCACCAAAAAATAACGGTAGGTCCGGCCGGTGACGAACGTCACCGTCAGTTGTGACAATTCGGCGTCGTAGCCGAAATCCTTGATCACGCTCGACGGCATAGCCTTTCAACGCACCGGTGCAACTTTAGTTCTTGTCGAATTTGTCCTTCCAGCTCGGCAGCGCGCCGGGAAAGGGAAGCGCGGCCGCCTCATAGACACCGCGCGCGATCGCGCGCGCCATCACGTTGGCGGCGTGGGTGCCAAGCTCGGCGAGACCGTAAACCGGGTCGGCGGGCGGCCGGTCACCGGTCGAGGCGGCAAAGACCACGTCGCCGTCGAGCGGGGTATGCACGGGGTAAATCGCCCGCGCCAGGCCGTCATGCGCCATCACCGCGAGGCGGTGGCACTGGGCCTTCGACAGCCTGGCGTCGGTGGCGACCACGGCGAGCGTCGTGCTCGCCAGCGGCCCGCCCTTGGCGCGGAGCCTGAGGTCGTCCGGCCCGATCTGGTTCGGCTGGCCGCGGCCGCCGAACTCGCCGTGCTGCTCGAAGGCGGCGGCCCAGAAATGCGGGCCGTCGCCGACGGTGACGCTGCCGACGGCATTGACCACCGCCAGCGCGCCGACGGTGAGGCCGCCCTCGGTCATGACGGAGGCGGACCCGATACCACCCTTGAGGTTGACGGTGGTGGCGCCGAGCCCGGCGCCGACGCTGCCCAGCGCGAAGTCGAGGTCGGCCCCGCGCGCGGCGTGGTAGCCAAGCTCGCGGTACGGCGGATAGCGGTCCCACGCCTTGTCGCCGCCGTTGAGCAGGTCGAACAGGATCGCGCCTGGCACGATCGGCACCAGCGCGTCGCGGACGCGAAAGCCGCGCCCCTGCTCGCGCATCAGCGCCTGCACGCCGGAAGCCGTGTCGAGGCCGAAGGCCGAGCCGCCGGACAGCGCGATGGCGTCGATGCCCTCGACTGTCTGCGCGGGATCGAGCAGGGCGGTCTCGCGGGTGCCGGAACCGCCGCCGCGCACGTCGGCGCTCGCGGTCGCCGGCTGATCGAACACGACGACGGTCGCGCCGGACGCCAGCCGAATGTCCTCGGCATGGCCGACGCGGACACCGGCAACGTCGGTGATGAGATTGCGGAGCGCCATTGGAGGACCTTATCACGCCGCCATCACGTTGCGGCGAAACGCTTGCATCCTACCCCTCAGCGTCGCATCAAGGCGCATGACATCTGATGTGACTATCGCCGCCGCGGCGCTGGCGGGGCTGGTGAGCTTTCTCTCGCCCTGCGTGCTGCCGCTGGTGCCGCCGTACCTCGTCTTTCTCGCCGGCACCTCGCTCGAGCGGCTGGCGGACCGGGAAGCGGAGCCGCAGGTCAGGCGGGAGGCCTTTTTTGCGGCATTGCTGTTCGTCGCCGGGTTCTCGACGGTGTTTGTCGCGCTCGGCGCCAGCGCGAGCGCCGTCGGCGCGCTCATCCGCGCCTGGTCGGGGCCGCTCGCCACCGTCGCAGGCATCGCGATTATCATCATGGGTCTGCATTTTCTCGGCCTGACTCCGATCGCGCTGCTCAACCGGCAGAAACGGCTCGAGGTCGTTCGACCGGTCGGCCTGTGGGGTGCCTACGTGATGGGCCTGGCCTTTGCCTTCGGCTGGACGCCGTGCATCGGCCCGATCCTCGCGGCGATCCTCGCCGTGGCGGCGTCCGAGCAGACGGTCGCGCGCGGCGGCGGGCTGCTTGCGGTCTATTCGCTCGGGCTTGGCGTGCCCTTCGTGATCGCCGCGCTGGCGATCGAGCCGTTTGCCGCATTCCTTGCCCGGTTCAAGCGCCATCTGCACCGGGTCGAGCAGGTGATGGGGGCGTTGCTCGTGCTGACCGGCATTGCATTCCTGACCGGCACGATCACCGAGGCGAGCACCTGGCTGCTCGAGACGTTCCCGGCATTGGGCGCGATCGGCTGAGCAACCGGAAAAGAAGAAGCCCGCCACCGGGGCGGGCTTCTGACCGTTCAGCTCGAACAGCGCTTACATCATTTCCTTGCTGCAGTCGTTGTTCGGGCATTCCTTGTAGGTGATCTTGCCGCTGGCATCTTTCTTCCAGATGTACATCACGTAGTCGAGCTTGGTGATGTCGCCCTTCTTGTCATAGGACAGCGGACCGAGCACGGTGTTGAACTTCATGCCGGAGTGAATCTTCTCCGCGACCTTCTTGGGGTCGTTCGACTTCGCGGCCTTGGCGGCTTCCGCCATCACCTGCACCGAGGCGTAGCTGTAGAGAGTGTAGGCTTCCGGCTCGAAACCCTTGGCCCGGAACTTGGCGACCATGTCCTTCGCCGCCGGGTTGTTGCGGGGATCGGGACCGAAGGTCATCAGCGTGCCTTCGACGCCCGGGCCGCCGATCGAGGCGAACTCGTCGGTGGTGATGCCGTCGGCACCCATCAGCGGCGCCTTGACGCCCTGGTCGCGCATCTGACGCACGATCAGGCCGCCTTCCGTATGCAGACCGCCCCAATAGACGAGGTCGGCGTTCGACTGCTTGATCTTCGACACCAGCGCCGAGAAGTCCTTCTCGCCGACGTTGATGCCTTCATAGAGCACTTCCTTCAGACCGCCTTTGTTGATCGCCTTCTTGGTTTCGTCGGCGAGGCCTTTGCCGTAGGTCGTCTTGTCATGGACGATGGCGATCTTCTTGCCCGTGAAGTGCTTGAGGATGTAGGCGCCCGCCACCTGGCCCTGCTGGTCATCACGGCCGCAGGTGCGGAACACGTTCCACATCTTGCGTTCGGTGAACTGCGGGTTGGTCGAGGCAGGCGTGATCTGCAGGATGCCGTTTTCCTGATAGACCGTTGACGCCGGGATGCTGGCGCCCGAGTTGAAGTGGCCGACCACGAACTTCACGCCGTCGGCGGCGAACTTGTTGGCAACCGACACCGCCTGCTTTGGATCGGAGACGTCGTCGCCGAAGCTCAGCTCGATCTTCTGGCCGTTGATGCCGCCGGCGGTGTTGATGTCGTCGACCGCCTGCTGCGCGCCGTTCTTGAGCTGGCCGCCGAAGGTGGCGTTGGCGCCGGTGATCGGGCCGCCGACCCCGAACTTCACTTGCGCGGTGGCGGTGCCGGCCAGCGCCACGCTGAGGCCCAGCGCAAGGCCGAGCGTCGAAATCTGCTTCATCCGTTCTCTCCCTCTTTTGGTGCGGGTCAGTCGTCGATGAGACAAAACCTGCTGGCAACAATGCTAGCTCAAGGCGTTTTGCGGCGCCAGCGCATCGCGCCCCGTCTTTCGATCAGCCAGCCGTATTGGCGCGCCATCTGGGCGGCGCGCGCGGTGCGGAAACCGGCGTAACCGAAGATGAGGCAAATTGCGGCGTCGACTGCATAATAATGCAGCGACAACAGGGTGCCGTCGAACAGCGCCATGTGGATGAAACGCACGGCAGCCCCGAGCAGCAGCGCGTAAACCGCGACCTGCCACGGCGGCCGCCATGTTTCGGCGATAGCGCGCCCGGTCAGCCAGGCGCCGCTGCCCCCGAGAATGACGGACACCAGGACGAACACGAAGAACGAGCCTTCCTCGTAGAGCAGGTCGGGGATCGAGACATCCATCAGTGCCGCCCCCCTTCGAGATAGGCTGCCTTGATTTCCGGACGTTCCAGCAACTCCTCGCCGGTGCCGCTGAGCGTGATGCGGCCGTTCACCATCACGTAGCCGCGATGAGCGAGCTTGAGTGCGTGAAATGCGTTCTGCTCGACCAGGAACACGGTGAGCCCTTCCTGGGTGTTGAGCATCCGGATGCTGTCGAAAATCTGCCGCACGATCAGCGGCGCGAGGCCGAGCGAGGGCTCGTCGAGCAGCAGGAGCCGTGGACGGCTCATCAGCGCGCGGGCGATCGCCAGCATCTGCTGTTCACCGCCGGACAGCGTGCCGCCGCGCTGGCTGATCCGCTCCTTGAGACGCGGAAACAGCGTCAAGACCCGGTCCAGGTCGTGATCGAATGTCGCAGGATCGGCGACAGTGCTGCCCATCTGCAGGTTCTCCAGCACTGTCATGCGCGAGAAAATGCGCCGACCTTCCGGCGACTGCGCCAGCTTGCGGCGGGCGATCTCATGGGTCGGCAGGCGCGTGATATCCTCGCCATTGAAGCGGATCTCACCGTCGAGGGCGCGCGGATTGCCGCAGATCGTCATCATCAAGGTCGACTTGCCGGCGCCATTGGCGCCGATCAGCGTGACGATCTCGCCATCGTTGACGTCGAGATCGACGCCGTGCAGCGCCATCACCCGGCCATAGGCCGTCTTGACTCCGCGCACGGAAAGAAGGGGAGAGGTCACAGCCCGACCTCCGCCTCGACCTTGGCGACGTCCTTGTCCTCGACGCCGAGGTAAGCGGCTATCACCTTTGGATCGTTGCGCACGACGTCAGGCGGGCCATCGGAGATCTTCACGCCGTAGTCGAGCACGACGATGTGGTCGGAGATTTCCATCACCACAGACATGTCATGCTCGATCAGCAGGATGGTGGTGCCGAAGTCCTTGCGGATCGCGAGCAACAGCTCGTTGAGCTCGCCGCTTTCGCGCGGGTTGAGGCCTGCGGCCGGCTCGTCGAGACAGAGCAGGACCGGGTCGGTGCACATCGCACGGGCGACTTCGAGCCGGCGTTGCGCGCCGTAAGGCAGGTCGCCGGCCGGATCATCGGCACGATTGATCAATTCAATGCGCTCGAGCCAGCTTCGCGCCTTCTCGACCGCCATCCGTTCACTTGCGACATAGCCCGGATAGCCCAGCACGCCGAGCAGAGTGTAGCCGGACGCCAGCATCAGCGGGTTGTGCTGGGCTACCAGCAGGTTCTCCAGCACCGTCATGCCCGGAAACAGGCGGATATTCTGGAACGTGCGGGCGACCCGCGCTTGCTGCGTCACCAGGTAGTCCGGCATGCGTTCGAGTAGATAAAGCGCGCCGTCGGCAGTCTTCACGCCGCGCTGGCTGCTGTCGGTGAGCGACTCCAGCTCGTTCCAGGCACTGCCGGCACCATGCTGGAGGACAATGCGGCCTTCGCTCGGCTTATAGAAGCCGGTGATGCAGTTGAACACCGTGGTCTTGCCGGCTCCGTTCGGGCCGATCAGCGCAGCGATCGTGCCGCGCTCGACTTCGAACGATACGTCGTCGATCGCGACCAGCCCGCCGAAGCGCATGGTCAGATGTTCGACGCGCAGCAGCGTCTCTCCCATCAGCCGTGCCCTTCCTTCACCAGCTCTGACGAGATGGTCTTGCGCTCCTTCAGGAATACCGAGGGCTCTCGGCTCGAGACCAGGCCGCGCGGCTTCCAGATCATGATGACGACCATGCCGAAGCCGAACAGTAGCATGCGATACTGCGTGGGATCGAACGTGTCGCCGAAGATGCGCTTGAGGAAGTCGAGCTCGCGCATGATCTCGGTGCCGCCGATCATCAGCACGGCGGCAATGGCGACGCCGATCTGGCTGCCCATGCCGCCGAGCACGACGATCGACAGGATGGTCGCGGATTCGATGAAGGTGAAGGATTCCGGCGAGATGAAACCCTGCCGCGCGGCAAAGAACGAGCCGGCAAAGCCTCCGAACATCGCGCCCATCGCGAAGGCGGTGAGCTTGGTGTTGGTCGGGTTGATGCCGAGCGAGCGGCAAGCGATCTCATCCTCGCGCAGCGCCTCCCAGGCGCGGCCGACGGGCAGCCGCCGCAGCCGCACCGTGACATAGGCCGTGAGCAGGGCCAATGCGAGGATCACGTAATAAAGGAAGATGGTGCGATAGATCGGCGTGAATTCAAGATGAAAGACCGCGGCGAAGCCATCATCGTCGGCGGTGAATGGAATGCCGAAAAATGTCGGACGCGGGACCGCGCTGATGCCCGCGTAGCCGTTGGTCAGGTCCACCCAGTTGACGAGCACGATGCGGATGATCTCGCCGAAGGCGAGGGTGACGATGGCGAGGTAATCTCCGCGCAGCCGCAACACCGGAAAGCCAAGCAGGATGCCCCAGAACGCGGCGAGGATGCCGGCGAGCGGCAACAGCACCCAAAACGACAGGCCGAAATTGAGCGCGAGCAGCGCATAGGAATAAGAGCCGACCGCGTAAAAGGCAACGTAGCCGAGATCGAGCAGACCGGCGAGGCCGACCACGATGTTGAGGCCCCAGCCGAGCATCACGTAGATCAGGATCTGGATGCCGAAATTGTCGATCCATTTGACCGAGCTGCCCCAACCCGCGGCGAAGATCGCGAGCGCCGGGTAGACGAGAACAAAGCCGATCGCGAACGGGGCGAAAATCCGGGTGAACGAGCGCGGCAGCGCCAATGGCCGCCGACTGGCCAGCGCACGGCGGCGCGCGATCCAGGGCTCTCCGACTACTGTATAGAATAGCCGACCGGCGGCGATCACTACGACGAAGGTCAGCAGCAGCGGCAGGCGCGTCGTGTAGGTGAGGACATTGTTGATGTCGTTGAGAGTGTAGAAGCCCACCAACGGCAGGAAGATGCCGAACGCCAGCAGCGCGGTCTTGCCGGCATCGCGCAAGGCCCATGCAAGATCGACCCGCTCGCCGGCCGCCGACATCGCGCTAGACCTTTTCGACGTCGGGACGGCCGAACAGGCCTTGCGGCAGGAAGATCAACGTGATCGCCAGTACCGAGAACGCGGCGACGTCCTTGTAGTCGATCGAAAAATAAGCCGACCAGAAGGTTTCGATCAGGCCGATCAGGATGCCGCCGATCACCGCGCCGGGCAGCGAGCCGATGCCACCGAGCACGGCGGCGGTGAACGCCTTCACACCGGGGACGAAGCCGTCGGAGAAGCTGACCACGCCGTAATACATTAAGTACATCGTGCCGGCGACGGCGGCGAGCACAGCGGCGATGACGAAGGTCATCGAGACGGTGCGGTCGACATCGACACCGACCAACGCGGCCATCTTCTGGTCCTGTTCGCAGGCGCGCTGCGCGCGGCCGAGCTGCGTCTTGGCGACGAGATACCAGAAGGCCACCAGCAGTACCGCGGTGACGCCCCAGATGATGAGCTGCTTGACCGACAACGTCACGGCATAGCCGTTGTGGTTCATGACTTCAAATTCGCCGCGCACCAGCGGCGGGATCGACTTGTTGCGCGGGCCTTGCGTGACCTGGACGAAGTTCGACAGGAAGATCGACATGCCGATCGCCGAGATCAGCGGCGCCAGGCGGAACGAGCCGCGCAGCGGCCGGTACGCCACCTTTTCGATCGCCCAGTTGACGAACGACGTGAACAGCATGGCCACGATCAGCATGATGAACAGCGCGACTGCGACCGAGCTGATGCCAACGGCGGTGAGCAGAAGGAAAGCGATCAGGGCGACGAAGGCCGACACCATGAACACGTCGCCATGAGCGAAGTTCACCATGCCGATGATGCCGAACACCATCGTGTAACCGATGGCGATCAGGCCATAAATCGAGCCCAGCGTGATCCCGTTGATCAGTTGCTGGAGGAAAACTTCCATGTGCCGTGGGCGCCCTTTAAGACCATCCCGGCCGACGGCCGATAGTGAAGTCTTAACAGGGCCTTGCGGGCGCGGCAACGCTCGCGGCGGTATTACCCGCCCTGGCGATCAAAGGCTCGATTTGCGAGCACTGGACGGCGCGGAAGATGCCGGACCCTTCAATGCAGGCCACCGAGCAGCCAGATCAGCACCAGTATCGGGATTGGCACGCCCAGCAACCAGAGCAGCAGGTAACGTCCCATCGTTCGTTCCTCTGGCCTCTTTCCTCATCCTCCCCCGGTTTTCACAACACGCAGCACCAGTGGAAGTTCCTTCGCATCGGGACCTGGCACATCGGGCAAAGGCACGCGCAGACCGAGCGCATGTGCACGTGAGCGCTCAATGAGGAGGTCGCCACCGTCAGCAAAGCCGGCAGTCGTTAATCGAGGCGCTTAACAGGTAAGGTAAAACCTCGGTTTGCTTTGAACCCAGCCTTTGAACGGCCTACGCCTGTCGCTCCAATCACGGAGGCGACTTATGCGACGGGCTTCACCTGCCATCGGCGCGATGATCTTGGCGATCGCAGTCTATTTCAGCCTGTTCTGGGGCTACGATGCGCTGCGGATTCTTACCTCGCCCACCTACGGACTTGAGGACGTCTGGCGCTCGCAAGTCGTGTTCGGAATCGGCCGCTATGCCGGCCTCGGCCCGGAGGGGTTGATCAGGCTGGCCGCGGGGCTCGGCGCCATGAAGCTCGCTATTGCGGGCGTCTGCGCGGTGCACGTGTTCGAGCGGCTGCGGGCGCTGTTTTCCAAAACGACGCCGGCCAACGAAATCCTGGAGACCGCCCTGATCATCGCGGTGGGAATCAGCATCGCCTCGCTGGTGCCGGCGATCTGGTCAGAGAATAGCGATCTGGCACGCGAGCAGACCATCCAGCTCGTGCTGGCCGGTCTGACCGGCGTTTTCTGCATCGTCGAGCGTTCTGGAGAAAAAGCCGCGGCGCAACCGGCCGATGAGGCCGTGCCGGCGGTCGCTACGGAAGGTGCCTTCACGCCCTGGCACCGCTAAAGGTTTGAGCCTGCGCTATTTGAGGTTCAGCTCGGCAACAATCTCGCCTGCCTCCTTGAAGGCGTGGTTGGCCGCCGGCACACCGCAGTAAATCGCCTGCTGCATGATGATCTCCTTGATGTCGTCGGCAGAAAAGCCGCCTTCGCGCAGAGCGGCGCCAACATGAAGGCGGAATTCGTCCCACTGGCCGAGCGCGATCATCGATCCGATCACCAGGATGCGGCGAGTGCGCTCATCAAAATGCGGGCGCTGCCATAAATCGCCCCAGGCATATCGCGTGATGAGATCCTGAAATTCGGAATTGAAAGGCGTCTTCTTGGCAATCGAACGGTCGACCCATTCGTTGCCGAGCACCTTGCGGCGCTTTGCCATGCCCTGATCGTGGCGGCCCTTGTCGTCCATGCGCATCTCTAGCCCAGAAGGAAATCGAGCACGGCCTTGGTGAAGGCCTGCGGCTGCTCGACCTTGGAAATGTGTGCGGCGTCGAGTGAGACGAGCTTGGCGCCTTTGATCTGGCTCGCGATCGCCTCGCCCGCCGACGGCGGCGTTGCCGGGTCGTGCTTGCCGACGATGACCAGAGTTGGGGTGGTGATGCCGGGATTCGAAGCCCGGAAATCCATGTCGCGGATTGCCTCGACGCACGCGACGTAGCCTTCCGGGTTGCTGGCGAGGAACATCTCCTTCATCCGCGCGATGGCTTTCGGCGCGCGGGTGCGAAAATCCTTGGTGAACCAGCGCTCCATGTTCGGATCGACCAGCGCGCCGAGTCCCTTCTCGCGCACGAATCTGATGCGGTCGGCCCACGGTGCCTTGTCTGAATAATAAAAATTGGTGTTGGCCAGAATGAGCTTGCTGACGCGGTCGCGTGCGTTGGCGCCGAGCCATTGTCCATCCATGCCGCCCATCGACAGGCCGCACCAGTTCATCGTCTTGACGTTGAGCTTGTCGATGATCGCAAGAATGTCACGGCCGAAAAGATCGAAGCTGTAGGGTCCCTTGGTTGTGCCGGATTTGCCATGGCCACGGCGGTCATAACGCACCACGCGAAAATGCTTGGTGAGCTCGAGCATCTGGTCGTCCCACATGTGCAGGTCAGTGCCGAGCGAATTCGACAGCATCAACACCGGCGCGCCGTCGCGGCCTTCGATTTCAACATTGAGCGGGCAGCCGCCGGCATCGATCATTGGCATGACAGGTTATTCCTTTCGTTATACGGACAGCCTAGGGGGCTGCCGGCTCTCCGCCAACTGTCTTTGCGTCTTGCGGCCCGATGCAAAATCGGCTGGATGGCGGCGCCATGTTCGACCTGACGCTCACTTTTGACAACGGTCCGGAGCCGGAGGCAACGCCATCGGTGCTTGATACGCTTGCACGCCGGGGCGTGCGTACGACTTTTTTCGTCATCGGAAAAAATCTGGAGATACCGGGGCGGCGCGCATTGTGTGAGCGGGCCGCGGCGGAGGGACACTGGATCGGCAATCATACCTTCACCCATTCCGGCCCGCTGGGTTTGCGACATGAGACCGGCCTTGCCGAGCATGAAATCGGCCGCACGCAGGAGGCGCTCGGCACGCTGGCGTCGCCGCACCGCTACTTCCGGCCGCAAGGGGGCGGCGGCAAGCTCGGTGTACACCTTCTCAGCGCCGAGGCGGCGGATGTCCTTCGCCGCGGCAAATACACATGCGTGCTGTGGAATGCGATCCCGCGGGACTGGAGCGACCCCGACGGCTGGGTCGATCGCGCTCTGGCGCAATGCCGCGAGCGCGACTGGACGTTGATGGTGCTGCACGATCTGCCGACCGGAGCCATGCGTCATCTCGACCGTTTCCTTGGGCGCGTGGCCGATGCCGGGGGGCGTTTGCGGCAGGACTTCCCGCCCGATTGCGTGCCGATGACCGATGGGATAGCCACGGACCGTTTCACCGATTACGTTTCCGGCTGAGGAGTACCCGACATGGCGATGACGATGACCGGCGAGGTCCAGCTGCCTGCGAGCCGCGAAACGGTCTGGGCCAAGCTCAACGACGCGGACGTGCTCAAGGCTTGCATCCCGGGCTGCGAGGAGCTCACCAAGACCTCCGACACCGAGTTCAAGGCGGTTGCCGTCAGCAAGATCGGGCCGGTCAAGGCGCGCTTCAAAGGCAATGTCCATCTCACCGATCTCAACCCGCCCAACGGCTACAAGATCTCGGGCGAGGGCGATGGCGGTGTTGCCGGCTTTGCCAAGGGTGGGGCCACCGTCGCGCTTGCAGACAAGGACGGCGGCACGCTGCTGACCTATACGGTCGAGGCGCAGATCGGCGGCAAGCTCGCCCAGCTCGGGCAGCGGCTGGTCAATGGTGCCGCCAAGAAGATCGCGGACGACTTTTTCGCCAATTTCGCCAAGGCCGTCGGCGGCGCCTGACATCCACGCAAAACGCCGGTTTCGCCGGCCTTTTGCCTGCAATCTTTCCGTCTTATCAACGTTACGTTAACCATGTTAGCCTTTGCCCGCTAAAGGCATTTTAGCATTCAGTCGGCGCTGGAACGCGCGGCTGCAATCGTCTCGACGCCCGAGAGTCCGGGCATCCAAGAAAGTCAAGAACAATAAAACTGTCTTCAAGAGCGACGGGGAGGAACCCATGCGACTGAAACTTGCTTCGATTTCAATTACAGCGACCTGCGTTTTTGCGTTTGCTGTCGCGGCGCCGGGCCAGGCTTCGGCCGCCTGCGCGCCCACCGGCTTCGTGCGTGACAGCATCAATCTCACGGCGGCATTGATCAATCCGCACAGCACCGTGCGCGGTGATGTCGATGCGACCGGCTGCAATATCGGAGTCTACTTCTCGAGCGGGAAGCACGGCAGCATCAACAACGCGAACATTCACGGCGCCAACTACTACGGTGTCGTCAACGACGGCGCCGACGTCGATATCAAGAACTCGAACATCTCCGATATTGGCGAAAAACCGTTCAACGGCACGCAGCACGGCGTTGCCATCTATTTTGCGTTCAACACCAATGCGCGCGGCGATATCATCAACAACTATATTTGGAGCTACCAGAAGGGCGGCATCGTTGTGAATGGACCGTCCGCGAGGTCGCGCATCCGCAACAACACGGTGATCGGTCTTGGCCCGGTGAATTTCATCGCGCAGAACGGCATCCAGGCCGGATATGGCGCCGATACCGAGATCGACAATAATTTCGTTTCGGGGAATTCCTACACTGGCGCCAATCTGGCGGCGAGCGGCGGAATTCTGCTGGTCGGCGGCGACTGCTACGGCGGAAATCCAACGACCAAGACGGAAATCGCCAACAACAACGTGGTGGCGAACGATGTCGGGGTCTGGCTGTCCAACCTCGATGCTTCCTGCAACCCGGTGGCGACGCCGACCAGGAACAATGTGACCAACAATTCCATCGTCAACAACGCCATCAACAACACGACCGGCAATGGGCCAACCCAGGGCTATCAGGCCGGCATCTCGGACCAGGGCAATTTTGACCTGATCTCGAACAATGACGTTTGTGGCTCGGGTTACGCGCCGCCCGGCACTGCAAGCGCGGCGCTGTTTGGCATCGACACCACGCTTACCAACAATCCGAAAGTCAGCCACAACACAACGTGCTCGGACCACGGCTGGTGGTGGTGGCCCTTGTCGGTTGCGAACGGGCCCCGTCCGCATCTGGCCGGCAAGGCGTTGCACAAGTCTGCTGTCGCGCCGGTCAAATAAACGCGATCCTGTTCGCTTGCGCATGGATTGTGGCGGTCCCGGAGGACACTCCGGGACCGCTTTTGTGCCGGTGGTCTTGACCAGACGGGCGAGCAAGGTTCAGAGTTGTTCCGGTTCGAAAGTGGCAAAACCGGCGGGTTTTGAGTGTTTGCGGCTGTCCATTTTTTGAACGAGGCCGAAATGACGGGCATATGGCCCGGTTGGGAGGAGTGATGCCGAAGGTATCCATGACCGTGAACGGCAAGGCCGTTTCCGGCGATGTCGAGGAACGCACCCTGCTGGTGCAGTTTTTACGCGAAAACCTGAGGCTCACCGGAACCCACGTCGGCTGCGACACGTCCCAGTGCGGGGCCTGCGTCGTCCACGTCAACGGCATTGCCATGAAGTCCTGCACGCTGCTGGCGTTGCAGCTTGAGGGCGCCAGCGTCACCACCATCGAGGGCATCGCGCCGTCGCCGACGCAACTGCATCCGATGCAGGAGGCGTTCCGCGAGAACCACGGCCTGCAATGCGGCTTCTGCACGCCGGGCATGATCATGGCCGCGATCGATATCGTGCGGCGCAAGGGCAACGACCTTGACGACCACACCATCCGCCAGGAACTCGACGGCAACATCTGCCGCTGCACCGGCTACCACAACATCGTGAAAGCGGTGGCGGCCGGCGCCAAGGCGATGGCGGCGCGCTAAGCCTCGGGAGATTTTCGACTCGGCATCCTGCGAAAAAACAACGGAAGGGGACCGCCCATGAGCGCGACCGGGATCGGCGCGGCGGTGCGCCGCAAGGAAGATATCCGCTTCATCACCGGCAAGGGTCAATACACCGACGACGTCACCCGCCCGGGCGAGACCCGCGCCGTGTTCGTGCGATCTCCCCATGCCCACGCCAGGATCAAGAGCATCGATACCAAAGACGCGGAACAGATGCCGGGCGTCGTGGCCGTGCTCACCGGCGCGCAGCTTGCCGCCGACAAGATCGGCAACCTGATCTGCGGCTGGATGATCCATTCCAAGGACGGCTCGCCGATGAAGATGGCGCCGCATCCGGCGCTGGCCAGCGGAACGGTCAACCAGGTCGGCGATGCGGTCGCGGTCGTGTTCGCAGAGACGAAAGCGCAGGCGCGCGACGCGTCGGAGAAGGTCAAGGTCGACTACGAGGTGCTGCCGGCGGTTGCCGATCCGGCCAAGGCGCAGGACAAGGACGCGCCGCAAATCCACGCCGACATCCCGAACAACACGATCTATCAGTGGCATCTCGGCGATCCCAAGGCGACGGCGGACGCCTTCAAGGCGGCCAAGCACGTCACCAGGCTTGACCTCATCAACAACCGGCTGGTGCCGAACGCGATCGAGCCGCGCGCCGCGCTCGCCGAATACGATGCCGGCACCGACAACCTGACGCTCTGGAACACGTCGCAGAATCCGCATGTCGCGCGGCTCGTCATCGCCGCCTTCGTCGGCATGGCGCCTGAGCACAAGCTGCGCGTGATCGCGCCCGACGTCGGCGGCGGCTTCGGCTCCAAGATCTTCATCTACCCGGAGGAGGTCGTCTGCCTGTGGGCCGCGCGCAAGACCGGCCGTCCGGTGAAATGGACCGCGGATCGGTCGGAGAGCTTTGTCACCGATGCGCACGGGCGCGACCACGTCACCCATGCCGAGATGGCGTTCGACGGTGACGGCAAAATCTTGGGCCTGCGCGCCAAGACCATCGCCAATCTCGGCGCCTACATGTCGACCTTTTCGTCGTCGGTACCGACCTATCTCTATGGCACGCTGCTGTCGGGCCAGTATGCGATCCCAAGCATCTATTGCGAGGTCGACGCGGTCTATACCAACACCGTGCCGGTCGATGCCTATCGCGGCGCCGGGCGGCCAGAGGCGACCTTCGTGGTCGAACGGCTGGTCGAGGTCGGCGCGCGCGAGCTGGGCCTCGATCCGGCCGAGCTGCGTCGGCGCAACTTCATCAAGTCGTTCCCGCACCAGACGCCGGTGATCATGGCTTACGATGCCGGCGACTATAACGCGTCGCTGAAGAAGGCGATGGAGCTTGCCGATGTCAAAGGCTTTGGCAAGCGCAAGCGCGACGCGGCACGCCACGGCAAGCTGCGTGGTCTGGGCTACTCGACCTACATCGAAGCGTGCGGCATCGCGCCGTCACAGGCGGTCGGTTCGCTCGGAGCCGGTGTCGGTCTGTGGGAGTCGGCCGAGGTGCGTGTCAATCCGACCGGCTCGGTCGAGGTGCTGACCGGCTCGCATGCGCACGGGCAGGGCCACGAGACGACGTTCGCGCAACTCGTCTCCGAGCGGCTCGGCATCCCGTTCGAGAACATCAGCATCGTGCACGGCGACACCGACAAGGTGCAGTTCGGCATGGGCACCTATGGCTCGCGTTCCGGCGCGGTCGGCATGTCGGCGATCGTCAAGGCGCTCAACAAGGTCGAGGCCAAGGCGAAGAAGGTCGCCGCCTTCATGATGGAGGCGGCGGAAAGCGACATCGAGTTCAAGGACGGCAAGTTCACCGTCGCCGGCACCGACAAATCGGTGGCGTGGGGCGATGTCGCGCTCAACGCCTATATCGCGCACAAGTTCACCGGCGCGCAGCTCGAGCCGGGGTTGAAGGAGACCTCGTTCTACGATCCGACCAATTTCACGTTCCCGGCGGGCTGCCACATCTGCGAGGTCGAGATCGATCCGGACACCGGCCATGTCGAGATCGCCGGCTGGACCGCGGTGGACGACTTCGGCACCGTCATCAATCCGATGATCGTGGAGGGACAGGTGCACGGCGGCGTGGCGCAGGGCGTCGGCCAGGCGCTGATCGAGAACGCCGTCTATGACAAGCAGGGCCAGCTCGTGTCCGGCTCGTTCATGGACT
>CAZNTY010000143.1:0-2998 GCA_964576085.1 uncultured Undibacter sp.
CGAGCGCAAGAACAGGCTGGCCAGCCTGCTCAGGGGCGCGCCGAAAAACGGGCTGGTGCGGCTGAGCGAGTCGATCGAAGGCAGAGGTTCTGACCTTCATAACCGCGCCTGCCAGCTCGGCCTCGAAGGCATCATCTCGAAGCTGCGCGATGCGCCCTATCGCTCCGGCCGCGGCACCGACTGGCTCAAGACCAAATGCAGCGACCGGCAGGAGCTGGTGATCGCCGGATTCTCGCCCTCGACCGCCGATTCTCACGCGATCGGCGCGTTGTCGCTCGGGTATTACGACAAAGGGCAGCTCATTTACGCCGGCCGCTGCGGCACCGGCTATACCCATACCTTGGCCCGCGATCTTTTTCGCAAGCTCAAGCCGCTGGAACGCAAGGCGTCGCCGTTCAAAACGCTGCCGCCGGAAGAACGCGGCAAGAACCGGCCGATCTGGGTCGAACCAAAATTCGTCGCAGAGGTGAATTTCCACGGCTGGACCCACGGCGACATCCCGCGGGTGCGGCAGGCCTCGTTCCAGGGACTGCGCGAAGACAAGAAGGCGACCGAGGTGGTGCGCGAGGAAAAGAAATCACTCCCTGCCCTCGCCAGCACGCCCACCCGCAAGAGCGGCAAGATCGCGCGCGAAAAAAATTCCGGCAAGACCAGGAAAGACGTCACCGTCGGCCAGGTGCACCTCACGCACCCCGACCGGGTCTACTGGCCGGATGCCGGCGTCAGCAAGCAGGATCTCGCCGACTACTACGAGAAGGTCTGGAGCTGGATGAAGCCCCATGTCGTCGGCCGCGTGCTGGCGCTGGTACGCTGTCCGGATGGCGCGGAAGGCGAATGTTTCTTCCAGAAGCACGCCTCGGCCGGCATCGATGCCCGGTTTCTGCACCTGGTGCCGGAGCCAGACGGCGACAAATCGATCGCAATCGACGACCTGGATGGCCTGATCGCCCTCGTGCAAGGCGGCGCGCTGGAGATCCACATCCGCGGCAGCACCATCGAGCGGCTGGAAGAAGCCAACCGGCTGGTGTTCGATCTCGATCCCGGCCCCGGCGTGAAGTGGCCGGCGCTGATCGAGGCAGCACGCGAGGTGCGCGAGCGGCTCGCCGCCTTCGAGCTCGAGAGCTTCGTCAAGACCACCGGCGGCAAGGGGTTGCATGTCGTGCTGCCGATCCGGTTCACACCGTGGGACGAGGCCAAGGGCTTCGCGCGCTCGGTCGCCGAGGCGATGGAGCGCGACAGCCCCGGCCGTTTCATCTCAACCGCCAGGAAAAGCGAGCGCGCCGGCCGCATCTTCGTCGACTACCTGCGTAACAGCCGCGAGGCGACCGCGATCGCGCCATTCTCGACGCGGGCACGCGACGGCGCGCCGGTCGCGGTGCCGCTGGACTGGAGCGAATTGTCGAAACTTCCGGCCAGCAACCACTATACCGTGCGGAATATCGCGCAGCGGTTGTCGCGGCTGCGCAAGGATCCGTGGGCCGACATCGGTAGGATCAAGCAGTCCTTGCCCAAGGGCAAAACGGAACGCGGCTCCAAGGTTCGGCGTTAGTTCCGCGCCGGGGCGCACTGATTTCGAATATCCATGACCGACACACGCCACAGGACTACGTCGCGAACCCGTAGCGGCTTCGCTTCGGCTCTGCACGAGACATTCAGCCGGTTTGCGCAGGTTGTTTCCCATGCCACCGGGCACCCGGTGGCATTTCTTCTCGCCTTGCTCGTCGTCATCGTCTGGGCGCTCAGCGGTCCGCTGTTCGGCTATTCGGACACCTGGCAGCTCGTGATCAACACCGGGACGACGATCGTTACCTTCCTGATGGTGTTCCTGATCCAGAACACGCAGAACCGCGATACGCTCGCCCTGCAGCTCAAGCTGTCCGAGCTGGTGCTCGCGCAGGAGGGCGCCCGCAATACCTTCGTCGACGTGGAGGACCTTTCGGAAGCCGAGCTCGAGAAAATGCACCGCGAGCTATGTCGACAGGCCGATCACGCCCTCACCACGCTCGAGAAGCGCCGGGGTGACAAAGAAGGCCAGAAGAAAGCTCATCGGGGCCGCCACAAGTAGCTTTACGTCCGGGCGATGCGTTATAGATGGCGCTGCCGGCGCGGCATGTCGCGCCGCATCGCGAGTGCTGGGGGATTTCCACATGGCCAGGACAACCAGAACGCGGCCCGTGCCGCGCCTTCCTGTATTGACCGACGAGCAGCTGAACCCGCCGCAGCGGGCGCTGATGGAGGCGATGCGCTCCGGCCCCCGTGGCCAGGGGCTCACCATTCGCGGCCCGTTCGCGGCGTTCCTGCACGCGCCGGCGTTCGGCGACCTGGCGCAGCGGCTCGGCGCGCATTGCCGTTACCGCACCACGGTGCCGCCGCGGCTGTCCGAATTCGCGATCCTGTGCACGGCGCGGATGTGGCGCGCGCAATATGAATGGTACGCGCACGAACCGATGGCGCTCAAGGCCGGCGTGCTGCCGAAGACGGTGCGCGACCTCAAGGCCGGCCGCGCACCGAAAGGCGCGCCGAAAGACGAGCGCGCCGTTTACGACTTCATCCGCGAGCTTTACCGCACGCGGCGCGTCAGCGATCGCACCTACAAAAAAGCCCGCACGTTCCTGAATGACGAGGCAATGGTCGAGCTGGTTGGCATCCTAGGCTATTACACGCTGATCTCCATGACCCTGAACGTATTCCGAATGCTGCCGCCGCCCGAGGCCAGGCTCGCCTTCCCGGAAAGCTAGGGCCGGTTATTTCATCTTCATGCCGCCCATGTTGCCGCCCGACATGCCGTGGCCGCCGTCGGCGCTGTTGGCGCCGATCCCGGCGACGCTGAAGTCGACGTCGGCGCTCCCGGCCTTCTCGAACTGCAACGTCGCCTTGAAGTGACCGCCCTGCTGAAGCTGCTGCTTCAGGCCGACGAACATCAGATGATAGCCGCCGGGCTTGAGCTCGACTGTTTCGCCGGGCTTGATCTCGAGGCCGCCCGTCACCGGGCGCATCT
>CAZNTY010000144.1:0-7622 GCA_964576085.1 uncultured Undibacter sp.
GCTTGTCCCGGCGACCCCGCTTAGGAACGCTGTGCCAGCCTAAGCGAGATGGCCGGGACAAGCCCGGCCATGACAACATCTAGACAGATGCCAACCTGTCCATCGCTTCCGCCAGCTTCACGTCAAGCTCGGTAACGCCACCCGCATCGTGGGTCGACAGCGTGACTTCGACCTTCCGGTAGACGTTGAACCACTCCGGGTGATGATCCATCTTCTCGGCGACCAGTGCGGCCCGCGTCATGAAGCCGAAAGCCGCATTGAAGTCCTTGAATTCGAACGTTTTCGTGATGGCATCGCGGCCGGAGGCGTCGGTCCAACCCTTGAGCTTGGTCAATGCGGTCTTGCGGCCATCCGCGCTGAGCTTCTGCGCCATGCTGTATCCTCCATGCCAACACGTCTCGTAATTGAAACAACCGATATTACCTTACTTGGGTTCAACGGCCTCAAGAGGCTTTCCGATGTCCTGGTCCCTGAATATCGGCTCGGTCGCCGGCACTGTCGTCCGGGTCCATATCACCTTCCTGTTGTTCCTCGCCTGGATATTCGCCAGCAGCTACCTGACCGACGGCGCGTCAACCGCGTGGGACAGCGTCACGTTCATCGTACTGCTGTTCTGCTGCGTGCTGCTCCATGAGTTCGGGCATATCTTTACCGCGCGCGCCTTCGGCGTGAATACCCCATACGTGACCCTGCTGCCGATCGGCGGCGTCGCACAGCTCGAGCGGATTCCGGAAGAACCGGGGCAGGAATTCCTGATCGCGGTGGCCGGGCCGTTGGTGAACGTCGTCATCGCGATCCTGCTCGTCGTCTTCGCCGGCGCGCATCTTGCCTCCACGGCCACGGCGGTCGACAACACACATATCCCGCTCGCCGACCGGCTGGCCGCGGTCAACCTGTTCCTCGCCTTGTTCAACATAATCCCGGCCTTTCCGATGGACGGCGGCCGCATGCTGCGGGCGCTGCTGGCGAGCCGCTTCGGCTATGTGCGTGCCACCGAGGTCGCCGCGTGGATCGGCCAGGCCGTCGCCTTCGCGCTCGGTTTCTTCGGCCTGCTGTTCAATCCGATCCTCGTCTTCATCGCCATCTTCGTCTATCTCGCCGCCTCGTCGGAGGCCCATATGGTGGCATTGAGGGCCGTCGCGCGCGGCCTGCCGCTATCGCACGCGATGGTGACGCAATTCGCCACGCTGTCGGCGCAGGCCCGGGTTGATGAAGCCGTGCAGACCCTGCTGCAAACGAGCCAGGGCGAGTTCCCGGTTGTTGACGGCGACAGCAAGCCGCTCGGAATTCTCACCCGCAACGACCTGATCAAGGCGCTCAAGGAGCGCGGCCCCGATGCTCCGGTATCGGAAGCGATGGCGCCGGACCTGCCCACTATCGGTCATCGCCAGCATCTCGACGAAGCCTTCCGCCTGTTGCAGGAAAAATCGGCGGCCGCGGTCGGCGTCATCGACGCAACAGGGCGCCTGATCGGCCTGATCACGCCGGAAACGGTCGCGGAAATGATGATGGTGCAGGCTGCATTGCCACAAGGTGTGCAACTCGGCCCCTGGAGCCGCCCGGCAGGGGCTTAACCACTGTTTCGCTGCGCAATTTGCATCCGGGACCCCAAACACTATATTCCCGGCGACTCGCGGGCCAGGACGGCCCGCGACCTTTTTTCAGATCAGGCCAGTCGATTTCCATGAACTTGCGCAACGTCGCCATCATCGCTCACGTCGACCACGGCAAGACCACGCTGGTCGACCGGCTGCTGCAGCAGTCTGGCGTCTATCGCGCCAACGAGCGCGTGGTCGAGCGCGCAATGGACTCCAACGATCTCGAGCGCGAGCGCGGCATCACCATTCTCGCCAAGGCGACTTCGGTCGAGTGGCAGGGCACCCGCATCAACATCGTCGACACGCCGGGCCACGCCGATTTCGGCGGTGAAGTGGAGCGCATCCTCAACATGGTGGACGGCGCGCTGGTGCTGGTCGACGCCGCCGAGGGCCCGCTGCCGCAGACCAAGTTTGTCGTCTCGAAGGCGCTGCGCATGGGGCTCAAACCCATCGTCGTCATCAACAAGGTCGACCGCCCGGACGCGCGGCCGGTGCAGGTCGTCAACGAGGTGTTCGACCTGTTCGCTGCGCTCGACGCCACCGACGAACAACTCGATTTCCCGATCCTCTACGGCTCCGCCAAGCAGGGCTGGATGGCGACCTCGCTCGAAGGCTCGCACGATGACGGGATGAAGCCGTTGTTCGACCTGATCCTCAGCCACGTGAAGCCGCCTGTGGTGGAGGACGGCCCGTTCCGGTTGCTCGGCACTATTCTCGAAGCCAACAACTATCTCGGCCGCATCGTGACCGGTCGCATCACCTCGGGAACGGTGAAGCCGAACCAGGCCGTCAAGGTGCTCGACCACGCTGGCAAGCTGGTGGAAACCGGGCGCATCACCAAGGTGCTGGCCTTCCGCGGCCTTGAACGGCAGCCGATCGAAGAGGCGCAGGCCGGCGATATCGTCGCGCTGGCCGGCCTGCCGAACGCAACCGTCGCGCATACGATCTGCGATCCGTCGGTGGAGACTCCCCTGCCCGCGCAGCCGATTGATCCGCCGACGCTGGCGATGACGTTCCGTGTCAACGATTCCCCGCTCGCCGGCACCGAGGGTAGCAAGGTCACCGGTCGCATGATCCGCGACCGGCTGCTGCGCGAGGCCGAAGGCAACGTGGCGCTGCGGGTGCGCGAGAGCGACGAGAAGGATTCGATGGAAGTCGCCGGCCGCGGCGAACTGCAGCTCGGCATTTTGATCGAGACCATGCGGCGCGAAGGCTTCGAGCTGTCGGTGTCTAGGCCCAAGGTGCTGCTGCGCAAGAACGACAGAGGCGAACTGGAGGAGCCGATCGAGGAAGTCGTCATCGACGTCGACGAGATCCATTCGGGTATCGTCGTGCAGAAGATGGCGGAACGCAAAGCGGAAATGATCGAACTCAGGCCGTCCGGCGGCGGCCGCGTGCGCATGGTGTTCCATGCCCCGACCCGCGGCTTGATCGGCTACCAGGGCGAGCTGCTCACCGACACGCGCGGCACCGCGGTGCTCAACCGGCTGTTCCACGGCTACGCGCCGCACAAGGGACCAATCCAGGGCCGCCGCAACGGCGTGCTGATCTCCAATGACCAGGGCGAGGCGGTCGCCTATGCGCTGTGGAATCTGGAAGACCGCGGCCCGATGATGATCGAGCCGGGCTGGAAGGTTTACAAAGGCATGATCGTCGGCGAGCACACCCGCGACAACGATCTCGTCGTCAACGTGCTCAAGGGCAAGCAGCTCACCAACATCCGCACCACCTCGAAAGACGAGGCCGTTCGCCTGACGCCGCCAATCAGGATGACCCTCGAGAAGGCGCTCGCCTATATCGAGGACGATGAGCTCGTTGAAGTGACGCCAGCCTCGATCCGCCTGCGCAAGAAGCTGCTTGATGAGAACGATCGCAAGAAAGAGCAGCGCGCCCGCGAGGCCGAGACGGTCTGACGATTTGCCGCACTTAATTCGCCACAATTTGATTCGCGATACAGCATCGTGAATGTGGCGCGTCGGGGATATCCGATCCCGCAGCATCGGGTTGGCGACCTTACCCGGCGACATTGCACAGGTCTGAGGCCGCCTGTGGCCAGTAATCCACACCGTTTACCTTTCATTAAACACAACTCTTGAAGGCCGCAGGGTTCGTTGCTTCTATCCCTGCATGAGTACGGTCGTCATCGAGATTCGCCGCGCCAAGCCGTCCGACGCAGTGGCCGTCGCTTGCACCCATGACGAGGCCTGGCGGACTGCCTATCAAGGCATCATTCCCGGAAACGAACTCGACAGGCTGATCAGCCGGCGCGGACCGGACTGGTGGGACTCGGCGATCCGCAAGGGCAGCCGCATCACGGTCCTGCAGTTCGGTGACAACGTCGCGGGCTATGCCAACTACGGACGGAACCGAGCGCGCAGCCTGACCTACGACGGTGAAATCTACGAGCTCTATCTGCGGCCGGAATACCAGGGTCTTGGCTTCGGCCGCCGCCTGTTCACCGCGGCCCGCAAGGACCTGCTGCAGAGCGGGATGCGCACGCTGGTGGTCTGGGCGCTGTCGGACAACGAGCCGGCCGTGGAATTCTACCGCGCGCTGGGCGGTCGCCCGGTGGCGCGCTCGTCGGAGCGCTTCGGCGGCAAGACGCTCGACAAAGTCGCCTACGCCTGGCAGGGCTGAAGTTTATCGACACCCGTGTCCCGGACGCGGTGCAGCGCGTAAGCGGTGCAGCGCAGAGCCGGGACCTTATCACCTACAGCCTTTGCGACGGTCCCGGTTCAGCAGCGCATCGTTTCGCTTCGCTCCACGCTGCGCTGCGCCCGGGACAAGTCCGCAAGTTCGGCGTCAGAGTCTGGGCGCGGGCAGACGGCGCTGCGTGCAGGCGGCGCGCAGCGTGTTGAGCAGCAGGCACGCGATCGTCATCGGACCGACACCGCCCGGGACGGGCGTGACGGCGCCGGCAACGTCGCGGGCATCGGCGGCAACGTCGCCGACGATCCGGCTCTTGCCGCCGTCACCGCTTACCCGGTTGATGCCGACGTCGATCACGGTCGCTCCCGGCTTGATCCAGTCCTTGCCGACCATCTCCGGCCGGCCGATCGCCGCCACCAGCAGGTCGGCGTGCCGGCACAGGCCGGCGAGGTCGCGCGTTTTGGAATGGGCGATGGTGACGGTGGCGTTCTCGGCGAGCAGCAGTTGCGCCACCGGCTTGCCGACGATGTTGGAGCGGCCAACCACAACGGCATCCAGGCCGGCGAGCGAGGCGTGCACCGTCTTCGCCAGCAGCACGCAGCCGAGCGGCGTGCACGGCACCAGCCCCGGCAGGCCGCTGGCGAGCCGCCCGGCATTGAGCGGATGGAAGCCGTCGACGTCCTTCTCCGGGTCGATGGCAGCGATCACCTTGTTGGTGTCGATCTGCTTCGGCAGCGGCAACTGCACCAGGATGCCGTTGATGGCCGGGTCGGCATTGAGCCGGGCGATCAGCGCCAGCAGCTCGGCCTCGCTCACGCTCTCCGGCAGCTTGTGGTCGAACGGCCGCATGCCGGCCTCGGCCACCGCCTTCGATTTCGAGCGCACGTAGACCTCGCTCGCCGCGTTGCTGCCAACCAGCACCACGGCGAGGCCGGGCGTAACCGATGTCTTGATCCGCGCGACCTCGGCCGCGACCTTGCCGCGCAATTCGGCCGCGATCGCCTTGCCGTCGATGATTTGTGCTGTCATCAGCTTCGCCTATCGTCCCCGCGGAAGCGGGGCCTAGTACTCACTACCGCGCGCGATCAAACCTGAAAAGCCGTGTTTACTGGATGCCCGCATGGCGGGTATGACATCAAGCGCAAATCCTCTCCAGCGCCGCGATCAGCGTTGGGCCGTCGCCCGAGACACGCAGCGTCTTGATGCGGGACGTGGCGCCCGCCGCCAGCGTGACCGTGCGCGGTGGGACGCCCAACGCCTTCGCGATCAGTCGCACCAGCGCGGCATTGGCCTCGCCCTCGGTCGCGGCAGCGCGCACCCGCGCCTTGAGCACAGCGCGCCCATCGGCGAGCCGGGCGACGCCGTCGATCGCATCGCGCCCGCCGCGCGGCGTCAACCGCACGGTCAGCGTTACGCCATCGGCGACAGGCACCCAGGGCCGGCCGGGCGCAGCCACTCAGACGAAGACCTGGACGTAGAGCCAGACCACGAGCTGCTTGAGGAACAACAGCAGAATGATGAGGATGACCGGCGAAACGTCGATGCCGCCGAGATTGGGCAGCATGTTGCGGATCGGCCGCAGCGCCGGCTCGGTGATGCGGTAGAGGAATTCACCGATGCTGGCGACGATCTGATTGCGCGTGTTGACGACGTTGAAGGCGACCAGCCACGAGAGCACGGCCGCGGCGATCAGCAACCAGATGTAGAGATCGATGATCGTCAAAATGAGCCAGAGGAAAGGATTCATGCGCGCTCCGCCGGTTGGCTGCGCTCGTGAATAGCCGCTCGGCCGGCGAAGGAAAAGAGGCGACGCTGCCGAAGTGGCGTTTTGTGTGCCGAAACGTCGGTCAAGGCGTATTTGTGCGCGCAGCCTTGGCGAAGGCGCATCCTTGACAGCCCAAGACCCCCGCCGTAAATCCCGCGCACTCGCTGGACGCTGCGGCGTGCGCAGACCGCCGCTTGGCCGGACAGTCGGGGCCGTAGCTCAGTTGGGAGAGCGCCTCGTTCGCAATGAGGAGGTCAGGGGTTCAAATCCCCTCGGCTCCACCACCCTCCGCTCGCTTCGCGAGCTTCGGGGAGCAAGCTAGCTTTCTCGAAAGCGTTCCAGCAAATTCAGTCCGGCGAAGCGAGCGGAGGGTGTCCCCCGAAGCCCGTAGGGCGAAGGGGAGACAGCGAAGGCGGGCTTTTCGCCCGCGCCTGTCTTGCGCTAGAATTACCCTATGAGCTTCCAGATCAAACGGGTTTACGAGCCGGCCAAGCCATCCGACGGCATTCGCGTGCTGGTCGACCGGCTATGGCCGCGCGGCGTGAGCAAGGCCAAGGCAAAGCTCGATCACTGGATGAAGGACGTCGCGCCGAGCCCACAACTGCGGACCTGGTTCGGGCACAAGCCGGAGCGCTTCGCGGAATTCCGCAAGCGCTACCGCGAGGAGCTTGCCGCCAATCCGGCGGTCGCGGAGCTGCGCAAGCTCGGCAAAAACAGGCGCGTTACGCTGCTCTACGGCGCGCGCGATCCCAAGATCAACCAGGCGGTCGTGCTGCAGGCGGCGCTGAAGCGCTAAGTGTTCAGCGCCGGTGCAGGCGGTGGTCGATCACCAGCATCACGGTGTTGACGCCGGCGGCGAACATCACGAGCAGGAACGTCACCGACATGATGAGGTCGACGTTGTAGAGGCTGATCGCGTTCATCAGCAGATAGCCGAGGCCGCGCTGCGATGCAAACATCTCTCCGAGCACGGTGCCGACCAGCGTCAGCGAGAAACCGACGCGGATGCCGGTGAAGATCTCCGGCACCGCCGCCGGAAAGAGCACCGAGCGCACCATCAGCGACGGGCTGAGCTTGAGCACGCGGCCGGTCTTGATCAGGATCGGCTTGATCGAGCGCACCGCGGTTAGCGTGAACAGCGCCACCGGGATGATGCCGTGGATCGCGCCGAACGCGATCTTCGCCGAGATGCCGAGGCCGAACGCCAGCAACAGGATCGGGTAAAGCGTGATCTTCGGGATCGAATAGAGCGCAACCAGCATCGGCTCGAAGGCCTCGCCGGACAGGCGGTGCA
Organism: uncultured Undibacter sp.; assembly: GCA_964576085.1. Lineage (GTDB taxonomy): Bacteria > Pseudomonadota > Alphaproteobacteria > Rhizobiales > Xanthobacteraceae > Pseudolabrys. Next base: position 7,307 of record CAZNTY010000144.1, read on the forward strand.
ACCCGAGCGCAAATCCGATCACGAGCCCGAGCACGATCGCGATCACCAGCGCCCAGGCAAACGCCAGCATCGATTCCGTCAGGTGGCCCCAGAACGTCTCGGTCCGCATCAGCGTGCCGAGAAACCGCACCGTCTGCCACGGCGAGCGCAACGCGACGTCGCCGACCGCGAGATAACAAAGCTCCCAGACCGCCACGACGCCGACGATCAGGATCAACGTATTGAGCAGCGTCCGGCGTTCATCGCTGTGCATCAGGGCTGCCCCCGCCGTCGCAGCAGCACCTTCTCCCATTTCGACAGGAGACCGTTGGCGACG
>CAZNTY010000145.1:0-5650 GCA_964576085.1 uncultured Undibacter sp.
AAGGCCCGCGAACGCTACGCGCGAAAGAAACGGGCGGCGGCCCGGAAGCGCCGCTAGTCATCCACCAGCCTCTCCACGTCATGCCCGGCTTCATGCCGGGCATCCACGTCTTGCTTTGCCTCAAGGCGTGGGTGGCCGGGACAAGCCCGGCCATGACAGAGCACTAGCCATCCAGCTCCGGATAGTGCCGGAAGATGCCGCTCTCGTTGAAGGCAAGGCGGCGGTCCGAGCCGAGATAGCGCGCCAGGCGCGGCCTGCGGGCCACGCGGTCGTGCACAGCGATGACGCGCGGTATCTTCTTCTCGATCCGCTTCATCGCCTGCGGAAAGGCGTAGCGCATGCCGGCGACGAGCTGGAACAGCGACAGGTCGGCGTAGCTCGGCCGCCGCCCGGTGAGGAACGGACCGCCGCTCTTGCCGATCACGTCATCGAAATAGCCGAAGTATTTCGGCGCGCGCTCCTTGAGATGATGCGCGGTGCAGCGCTTGGCTTCGGCCTTCTGGTCCTCGTAATAGAGGCTCGAGGCGATCGGATGATGAGTGTTGTGGATCTCGGCGACGAAATCCGTCACCGTGAGCTGCAGCTGGTGCACCCATAGCCGCCCGGCCTCGGTCTTGGGCGCGAGGCCGTGGCGTCCGCCGAGATAGAGCAGGATGTTCGCGGTCTGCCCGATCAGCAGCCGCCCCGCCTTGAGGAACGGCGGCGCGAAGGGCGGCGTCGCCGCGCTCTCCATCAGCCGCATCATCGCCTCGACGCCGCCTTTGCCGCGCGCGACATCGACGTAATCCGCGCCGGCGTCTTCCAGCGCAAGCCGCACGAATTCGCCGCGGCCCTGGAGGCCCGGCCAGTAATAAAGCTCGTAGCGCATGGCGCACCTGTGCGTTGTCCCGCCCATCAAACAGGCCGGCGTCCGCTACGACAAGCCGTAAATGCAAGCCGTAAATGAAAGACGGTCAGCCCGCCTGCGCCAGCCGCGCCGGCGTTTCATCCGCGCTGGCAATGCGTTCGCCGACCGTGCAGTTCCGTCCGGCCGCCTTGGCCTGGTAGAGCCGCCGGTCGGCGAGCGCGAACATCGCGTCGTAATCGGGGGTGTCCTGGGCACGGCTGGCGATGCCGACGCTGACCGTGATGCGTCCGGTGCCGCCGTCGATATCGGCGGCGATGCGGCGGCGGATGCGTTCGCCGAGCGCCAGCGCCTGTTCGCCGGCAAGACCCTCGGCGATGACGACGAATTCCTCGCCGCCGAAGCGGAACACCAGGTCGTGGGCGCGGACCGCGGCGGCGATATTGCGGCAGATGCGCTTGAGCGCGACGTCGCCGGCGGCGTGGCCGAAGCGGTCGTTGAAGGCCTTGAAGTGATCGACGTCGATCAGCAGCAGGCTGACCGGCCGGTTTTCCCGCGAAGCGTGCGTCACCGACTGCCGGCCGCGGCTCTCCAGGAAACCGCGGTCGAGCGCGCCGGTGAGCGCGTCAAAGCCGGTGCGCGCCAGCAGGTCCTCGTAGCGCTCGCGATAGGTCAGCGTGTCGAACACGTCGGCGATGCGCGGCACAATGGTGCGCAGGCTCGGCTCGCAATAGCGCAGGTAAAATGCGACCAGCACGCTGTAGAGCGCCACGGCCCCCATCTTGGCGACCCAGCCGCCGACCAGCACGTCCCAGCCAGCGCCGGTCAGCATGTGCAGGCCGGTAAAAAAGGCGAGCTGGTCGAACGTCAGCACCAGAAAACCCGACAGCGCGACCCGCGCATAGGCGTGGTCGCCAAGCCAGGCGCGCGACTGCTCGTAGAGAATGATGATGAGCAGGCAGTCGAAATAGAGCACCGCGGTGCCCCACACCATCAGCGAGCCCATCTCGTCGAGGAAGCCGAAGTCCGCAGCGCGGCCGGGGACGAGCGAAACGAGATTGTGATGGTGCATGACGAACGACAGCGCGAACAGCAGCACGTTGCCGAACAGCAGCCCGTAGATCGGCTGGCGCACCACCTGCGCGTCCTCGCGCATGTAGAGCAGCAACAGCATCATCAGCTTGCCGGTGAACAGCACGGTCGAGCCCGGCGACGTGATCACGCCGAACGGCAGCGCGACATAGAAGATGCTGGCGAGATAGGTCTCGAGGAAATGCATCACGCCGAGCGCGCAGAAGAACGGGCCGAGCCCGATGCGGCCGCGCAGCGCCAGCAAGGTCGACAGCGCCGCGAAATAGATCAGGGCGTCCCCGGCCAGCAGCAGCGCGTTATTGAGCTCAGGCATCGCGGCGGCCTGGGGCGAAATAGGGATAATGAATCGTTGTGAGACATTAGACGGCGCAAGATGGCTAAATCGTTAACGTGGAATTCCGGCGGGCGGCAAAGAAGAACCCGCACTGATGGCTACAGTGCGGGTCCGGCCTCGGACGGCGTCGCGGCGGCTCAGTTCACCGCGAAGCAATAGAACAGGCCGTCGCCGCCGGTGCTGCGGAGGTCGGCCTGGGTGCAGCCGCCGCCCGGCCCGCGCGAGGGATGCGCCGTGTTCCACGAATGCGACGGCGGGCTGTCGTCGAGACCCATCCGGTCGATGTGCCCGAGCATGACGCTGCCTTGCGTGCTGCTGGTGTAATTGCCGCAGGTCATGTCCTTGCCGGGCGGGAAGGCCTTGCCCTGCTCGGTCGAACCGGTGATCGCATCGTGGCGGTTCGGCGTATCGCCGCGGCCGTTGATGACGTCGCCCTTTTCCGACAGCGAGTTCTGCTTGTTGAGCTTGTTGTTGGCGCTGTGCAGGTCATCGACGCTGGTCGCGACCACGACGCCTTTCGCGTTCCGCCACGGCCCCGCGCCGATGCGGTCGCGCGCGTTCACGGCGTTGTCGCCCTGGGTCGAGAGGTAGGCGTGCCAGGTCTTGCCGCCGGCGCCGGCCGCCTGGGCAAGCGCCTGACAATGGGCATCGGCGCCGGCGAGCCCGCCGAGATCGGCGCCCTTGCCGATCCCGACGCTGGTGACGAAAAAGGTCATGTCCGCCTGCTGCGCCTGCGCGCCGCCCGCGAAGGCAAGCACCGTCAACGCGACCACCGACAATCCGACTTTCATGAGAGGTCTCCCGGATAATGCGCGACGCCCCGCCGCGCTTCCGGTGGGCCAACACCATCCTCGCCTGCCTATTCCCGCAACCACGCGCACGTGATGTCGCACGCCGGCACGGTCAACAAAAAACCCGGCGTCGCCGCCGGGCTTCATTGGCTTGGCTGCTTGATCGGCCGATCACGCCGGCTGGAGATTGCCCGCGGCCTGCTTGCCGCGCTCCATCACGACCTCGTAGCTGACCTTCTGGCCTTCCATCAGGGTGCGCATGCCGGCGCGCTCGACGGCGCTGATATGCACGAACACGTCCTTGGAGCCATCCTCCGGCTGAATGAAGCCGAAGCCTTTTTGGGTATTGAAGAACTTCACGGTGCCGACAGGCATCAGTTTTCCTTTCACGCTTTCGTTGAACGTCCATGCGCGCATCGCGTGGACGGCAACAATCCGAGTTTTGGGAGTTCACTTGCAGCGCAGCCCAAAGCCGGGAGCGTGTCAGAGAGCCGAAAACCAGGTTGCGGGCGGGCAGATAGACGGATTTGCCGCCAAGGTCAACCAAGCCCGGCCGGCCGCCGAAAAGGCCGCATTAAGGTTTCAGCAATTGGTAATAAGCGCGGTCTAAAGTTCAACCTGAGCGGGCAAGGTTAAGCAAACCTGAATGCCGCCAGGTCCGGCAGCAGTGCAATGATTACCAACAAGCGCAAATCGCTACGCCGCCCCATGCGCTATACGGCCTGGATCGCGCTCGAGGGCAAGGGCTTGCGCGGCTGCGTGCTGTGGGACATTTCCGCGACGGGCGCGCGCATCGAAGTCGACGATGCCGAATCGTTGCCCGACGAATTCATCCTGTTCCTGTCGAGCCGCGGCGCTGCGCGCCGCCGCTGCCGGGCCGCATGGCGCAAGCCCGGTCAGGTCGGCGTGCAGTTTCAGCCGGCAAAACCGCGGAAGGCGAAGCCGGTCGCACCGCCGCTCGTTGCATTCGAGAAAACTGCAGCGGCACCCCCCGCCGAAGACACTCGAACCGAGGAACCGGCTTAACCAACGGCCACCGGTTCCGGCGTCAAGAAAACGCCCCAGCATGACCGCCGCGTTGCCGCAGGGCGCGCGGAACGATCGCCCCGAGTACCGATTGGGGTCACGTTACACGTCATCGATGCGTGAAAACGTGGAGGTCAAACATGATCATGAAAAAAGGAATGATATCGCTTGCCGCGGCCGCGGCTCTCGGCCTTGCCGTCACGGCGGCGCCGAAGCCGGCAGAGGCCGCGTGGTGGGTCGCGCCGGCGATCGTGGCCGGTGTCGTCGGCGGTGTTGCCGTCGGCGCAGCGGCGAGCAACGCCGCTTATGCCAACGCCTATTACGAGCCCGGCTATGCCCCGGCGGGCACGGTCTATGTCCAGCCGACCGCGGGCTGCCGCTGGGTCCATGTCGAGCGCGGCGGCCGCATGTTCCGGGAGCGCATCTGCCCCTGACCGGCATTTGAGCGAACGCAGAAGCGCCGCGTTTTCCAGGAAACGCGGCGCTTCCGTTTGCAAGCCCGCGGAACATTTTCTCACAACGCCCGTTATGGACAGGAACCGCGCGGTTATGTCCGGCAGGCGCCGGACAGGCGCAAACAACGGGGTGACATGATGCTCGGCACCGTTCTTGTCATTTTGCTGATCCTTCTGCTGATCGGCGCATTCCCGCGCTGGCCCTACAGCAGCGGCTGGGGTTACGGCCCATCGGGCCTGTTCGGCATTCTTCTCATCATCGTGCTGGTGCTGGCGCTGACCGGACGGGTGTAAAGCTCACGATCCCATGGTCTGCTTCACGGCGGCGACGAGCTGCTTGAGCGTGAACGGCTTGGCCAGGAAATCCGGCGGGTTGCCTTCGGGCAGGCTCTTGGCGAAGGCGTCCTCGGCATAGCCCGACACGAAAATGAATTTGATGGACGGGTCGCGCCGGCGCAGTTCCTTGAGCAGCGCCGGCCCGTCCATTTCCGGCATCACCACGTCGGACACGACGAGGTCGACCCGCCCGCCCCGCTTTTCCAGCACCTCGATCGCCTCGATCCCGTTCGCAGCCTGCAGCACCGTATAGCCGCGGGAGGACAGGCCGCGCGCATTGAGCGCCCGCAGGCCGTCCTCGTCCTCGACCAAGAGGATCGTGCCCTGCCCGGTGAAATCGGCCGTCGCCGCGCGCTCGGCCGCGCTCGCCGCCGACATCGCCTGCGCGATCGCCGGGGCGTCCGCGCTCGGAAGCTGCCGCGCTGGCGCCTGCTCAGCGCCGGCGACATGGCGCGGCAGGAAGATCCGGAACGTGGTCAGGCCGGGACGCGATTCAACATAGATGTAGCCGCCGGTCTGCTTGATGATACCATAGACGCTCGACAGGCCGAGGCCCGTGCCCTTGCCGATCTCCTTGGTGGTGAAGAACGGCTCAAAGATTTTATCGATAATGTCGTCCGGGATCCCGGTGCCGGTGTCGCTGACCTCGACCAGCACGTAATCGGCGGCCGGCATGCCCTCGTAGGAATAGGCGGCGCTCTCGGTCGCGGTGACGTTGGCGGTGCGCAAGGTCAGCTTGCCGCCGTTCGGCATGGCATCGCGCGCATTGACC
>CAZNTY010000146.1:0-1594 GCA_964576085.1 uncultured Undibacter sp.
TACGACGCTGCGACAACTGACAGGCTGCTAGTGCTTTGCGACGACCCCCGGCAACCCCAGCACAATGTCGCGGAATGCGTTGCCGCGGGCCTCGAAGTTTCTGTACTGGTCGAACGAGGCGCAGGCCGGCGACAGCAGCACCACCGGATCGGCGGCGTCCGACGCTGCGGCATCGCGGGTCGCGGCGTCGATCGCCGCCGACAGCACGCCCGATATTTCGTGGGGCACCGTGCCATCGAGCGTCTGCGCGAACTCGGCGGCTGCCTCGCCGATCAGGTAGGCCTTGCGGATCTTCGGGAAGAATTCCGCGAGCGAGACGATGCCGCCGGTTTTCGGCTTGCCGCCGGCGATCCAGAAGATGTCGCTGAAGCTCGCCAGCGCGCGCGCTGCGGAGTCGGCATTGGTCGCCTTGGAGTCGTTGACGTAGAGCACCTTGCCGAAGCGGCCGATTTCTTCCATGCGGTGCGGCAGGCCGGGGAACGACGTCAATGCCTTCTGGATCGCAGCCGGATCGAGGCCGAAGACCTGCGCCACCGCGATCGCCGCCGCCGCGTTCTGGGCGTTGTGGACGCCGCGCAGCGAGCCGATGCCGGCGAGTTGCGCGATCGGATGCGCCTTGCCGCCGGACGCAACAAGAATGCGGCTGCCTTCGGCATAGACGCCGTCAGGCAGCGGCGCTGTGACGGAGACGCGCACGACTTTCTTCCCGGCGCGGGCAATGCGTTCGGCGGCAAGCCGGGTGTAGCGGTCATCGACGGCGACCACCGCGGCGCCGTCGGGCTCGACCGAAGCCGGCACCAGCGTCTTCAGCGCGGCGTAATTCTCCATCGTGCCGTGGCGGTCGAGATGGTCCTCCGAGACGTTCAGCAGCACGCCAACGGTGGGCTTGAGCGACGGCGCGAGGTCAACCTGGTAGGACGACACCTCGATGACGTAGACGCGCGTCGCCACAAGCGGCGCCAGCGCCAGGATCGGCGTGCCGATATTGCCACCCATCTCGGCATCGAGGCCGCCGCCGCGCAGCAGATGCGCGACGAGCGCTGTGGTGGTCGACTTGCCGTTGGTGCCGGTGATGGCGACGAAACGGCATGACGGCGCGACCTTGGCGCGCTCGCGGCAGAACAGCTCGATGTCGCCGATGATCTCGATCCAGGCTGCGCGCGCCTTGCTGACGACCCAATGTGGCTTGGGATGCGACAGCGGCACGCCGGGCGCGAGCACCAGCGCCGCGACCCCTGACCAGTCGATCGTGCGCAGATCATCGGTGTGCAGGCCAGCGGCTTCCGCCTCGGCCACTTTGGCCGCGTCGTCGTCGAAGCAGATCACATTGGCCCCGCCGGCCCCGAGCGCCCGCGCGCTGGCAAGGCCGGAGCCGCCGAGGCCGAACACGGCGACCGTCTTGCCGGCGAAGGTAGTGACGGGGATCATGGACAGCGCCACGCACTCGCTTTCACCCTCCCCAGGAGGGGGAGGGTCGCCGCGCGGAGCGCGGCGGGGCGGGGCGAAGCTGTCGCCCCCTCCCGCCCACCTTCGCTTGCTACGCAAGCTCGGCGGTCGACCTCCCCCCTCCAGGGGGAGGTGACGCGAGTTCGCT
>CAZNTY010000147.1:0-3651 GCA_964576085.1 uncultured Undibacter sp.
CGGGCGGACGCCGACCATGTCGTTCTGCGCGATCACCGCCTCAAGCCCGAGCCACCACAGTTCGCCGATCCGATCGGCGAAGCTCGACGCCACGTAGATGGCGAACGGCACTTCGTATTTCTTCAGGATTGGATAGGCGAATTCGAGATTGTCGCGATAGCCGTCATCGAAGGTGATGCAGACGAACCTGCGGCGGGGGAAATCGCCCATCGAAAGCCTGCGGTGCATCTCGTCGAGCGAAATCAGATCGACCTTGGACCGGCGCAGCTTGCGAATGACCCGCTCGAAAAATTTCGGCGTCACCTCCAGCAGATGATTGGGCTGGAAGCGCTCGCGCCGCGCCGGCCGTACGTGGTGCAGCATCAGGATTGCGCCGACACCCCCGGTCAGCGGGCTGAGCAGCCGGTAGCCGCCGCTGAAGTAGAGGCCGTTCAACACCGCTCGGAAGATCTGGTACTTCAGGCCGTTCACGCGCGCCTCGTCACGCCGCCGATTGCGCGGCCATTTCATCAAGCGCAGGCGGCGGCCCGGTCAACACCGCCACGTCGGCAAAGCCCGCGGCCTGCAAGGCGTCCGCCGCCTTGCTGAGCGCGAACGGCTTGACATCGCCGCCGACCAGCACGGCATGGGGCGCCAACTCGACAACAGAACCGAGCGGCAGCCCCGTCTGCGCGCCCGCGTCGAGCACAAGGTAATCGTAGCTTTGTGACAACGCACCGACAGCGCCCCACAGCATTTGCGACTGCATGACCCCGGCGATGTCATTGCCGACGTGGCCCGCTGCGACCAGGTGCGCGCGAGAGCCACGGTCGCGGGTGATGATGTCGCCGAACGATGCGGTGCCGCGCACAAGGTCGACGAGGCCCGGTGCAGTGGGATCATTGGAGATGACGTCGATATTCGGCGAGGCGAGCGCCAGATCGACCAGCACCACGCGGGCGTTCTGCGCGAGCGCGCGGGCAAGTGCTATGGCCGTCAGCGTCGTCCCGACGTTGCGCTCGGCGCCAATGACGGCAATCGCGTGCTGCCCCGAGCCTGCGCGAAGCTCCGCAACGACATCATCGAGCGTGTGCGGCCGCGGTGGCGCGGTCGAGGGCACCAGCGGAGGCGACGGAATCGCGGGCGGCGGCGACGGCAAATTCGGCGCGACCGGCAGCCGGTCAGTGGCGCGGGTCCGAGCGGCCGGGGAACGAGCCGGCTGAGGCTGCGCCTCGGCCAGATCGCTCCTGCGGCGGGCCGGACGGTACGTCGGCCCGGACAGCAATGCACCCGTGACGACGAAGGCCATCGACAGACAAAGCGGGCCCGCCGTCGCGATCACCACGCTCGGCATCTTCTTCGTCAAGTACGGCACGGTGTGCACCCCCGCCCGCGAGATGATGCGGGCGTCGGCGGGGGCGGCAGCGATGCTGTCACGCGCCGAAGCGTCGCGGTATTTGGCGAGATAGGACTCGAACAGGTCGCGCTGCGCCTTGGCCTCGCGCTCCAACGCGCGAAGCTGCACATCCTGATCGCTGCTCGAAGCGGTTTGCCGCTTGATCTGCTCGAGATTGGCGCTGAGCGTCTCGAGCCGCGAGCCGGCCACGCCCGCCTCGCTTTCCAGCGCGCGCGCCATGCGGTCGCCCTCGGCGCGAATCTGCTGGTCGAGGTCGGCGATCTGCGCCTTCATCTCCTTGATGCGCGGATGCTGGGCCAACAGAGTGGAGGATTGCTCGGCAAGCTGCGCCTTCAGCGTGACGCGCTGCTCCGACAGCCGGCGGATCAATTCGGAGTTGGCGACGTCGGCGGAATCCAGCGCCTGGCCGGACTTGAGCGCGTCGCGGATATGGCGCGCGCGTGCCTCGGCGTCGGCCTTCTGGGCACGCGCCGTGGAGACCTGGGTGTTCAATTCGGTGAGCTGCTGGTTGGTCAAGCTGGTGTTGTTGGAGCCCACATAGAGGTTCGACTTGGCGCGATAGGCCTCGACCTTGGCCTCGGCCTCGGTGACCTTGGCGCGCAGTTTTTCAAGCTCGCCGGACAGCCATTGGCCGGCCTGTCGCGCCTGGTCCTGCTTGGCGACCTGCTGGAAGGTCAGGTATTTCTCGGCGATCGTGTTGGCGGCCTTGGCGGCGAGTTCAGGATCGGCCGACTGGAATTCGATGATGATGACGCGCGACTTGTCGATCGCATAGGCGGTCAGCCGGTCGTAGTAGGCGGCCAGCACCCTCTCCTCCAGCGTCATCGACATCGGGTCTGTCAGGATGCCAATGGTGCGCAAGATCGACAGCGGCGAGAACTCCTTCAGCGCCGCGTTGAACTCCGGATTCTCCGTGAGATTGAGGTCCTTGATGACCTCCCGGGCGAGATCGCGAGACAGGATCAACTGGACCTGGCTGGTGACTGTCTCGGCATCGATGGTGCCACGATCGGTCATCGACTTCTCGGCCTCGGGGCGCAGGAAGATGTTCTCGCGGCCCTCGATCAAAATACGCGCCTCGGATTTGTAGCGCGGCGTCATCAGGCTGACGGCGATGAACGCCGCCGCGGCAATGATCAGAGTCGGGCCGATAATGGATCGCTTGTTGCGCCAGATCGCGCGGCCGATGCTGCCGAGGCTCACCTCGCCGGCCGAGATGGCCGGGGCACCTTCGTCTTCGACACCACCACGCATGCGGACTCCGTACCGGCCGACTCGGACGACAATCGGCTTTTCGCTCGTGCAATATCGAACGGTTATGGTTGCCGTCGTCTTAAGGTGCAGTTGCCGCAACCCCGGTCCCGGCCCCTGTGCAGGTCAGGTTTTGTTAACCACCATGACGCCCGTCAGCAGGCGTTGCGCCGGCTTCTCGGCAGCGCGGCCCAGTGCCACGCCCCTCGGTAACGCAATTGCAAGCCGCCTCAGGCAGAGCTTTGCCCGCGTTTCGATCCTCGCTGGTTCTGACTCATGGCCGACCTCAATTCACTCCGTATCGTCCACGTGACCCGCACGCCGGTTGGCGGCATCTTCCGCCACATCCTCGACTTGGCCGCAGGTCAGGCCGAACGCGGCCATCAGGTCGGCATCATTTGCGACAGCACGACCGGCGGCGACCGAGCCGACGCGGCGCTTGCGAAGATCGAGCCGCAGATGAGGCTTGGGATCGCGCGCTTTCCCATGCAGCGCGAGCTCGGCGCCAGGGACCTGTTGGGCTTGCTTCGCGTCGCACGGCATCTCCGCCGTCTGCGCGCCGACGTGCATCATGGCCACGGCGCCAAAGGCGGCGCCTTCGTGCGCCTGATGCCGGCGGGCAAGGCCATCCGCGTCTACACGCCACACGGCGGGTCGCTGCACTACGGCCGTCACACGACGCGCGGCATGATTTACGGCAACATCGAGAAGTTTCTCGGCCGCCGCACCGAGCTGTTCCTGTTCGAAAGCGACTTCGCCCGCAGCGTCTACGAAACCATTGTCGGTTCGCCGGCGGGCATCGTTCGCGTTGTGCCGAATGGCATCAGCGCGGCCGAAATGGAGCACGTTGAGCCGCGGGCCGACGCGGCCGACATCGTCGGCGTCGGCGAGTTCCGCCACATCAAGGTCACCGACGTGCAGATCGACGCGGTGGCCGAATTGAACCGCATGGGCCGCCGAATGCGGCTCTCCATATCCGGCGATGGCGAGGACGGTCCTATGCT
>CAZNTY010000148.1:0-1533 GCA_964576085.1 uncultured Undibacter sp.
GCGAGGGCGAGCCGATCGTCCTGGTGCACGGCTTCGCCTCCAACAAGGAGGTCAACTGGGTCGTGCCCGGCTGGGTGACGACGCTGACGCGCGCCGGCCGCCGCGTCATTGCACTCGACGACCGCGGCCACGGCCAGTCGAGCAAGCTCTATGATCCGGCGGCGTATCACACCGGGATCATGGCCGAGGACGTGCGCGCGCTGATGGATCACCTCGGCATCACGCGCGCCGACGTGATGGGCTATTCGATGGGCGCCCGCATCTGCGCCTTTCTCGCGCTCCGGCATCCCGACCGCGTGCATGCGGTCATCCTCGGCGGCCTGGGTATTCATCTTATCGACGGCGTCGGCCTGCCGGAGACCATCGCCGACGCTCTGCTCGCGCCGTCGCTCGACGCCGTGACCGATCCGACCGGCCGCCAGTTCCGGTCCTTCGCCGAGCAGACCCGCTCCGACCTGAAGGCGCTTGCCGCCTGCATTCGCGGCTCGCGCCAGACCCTCACGCGCGGCGAGGTGGCGTCGATTACGGCGCCGACCTTGGTCGCGGTCGGCACCGAGGACACGGTTGCCGGCTCGCCGCATGATCTCGCCGCCTTGATGCCCGACGCCCGCGCGCTCGATATTCCCGGCCGCGACCACATGCTGTCGGTCGGCGACAAGGTGTTCAAGGCCGGCGCGCTGCACTTTCTCGACAACCTTCCGTAACCAGGCTCACATGACACGACACATCACGCCCGCGGCGGCGACCTTCATCGGCGCATCAGGCAACAAGCTGGCCGCCGACGTCTATGGCGAGGGCGGCGAGCCCGTCCTGCTGCTCCATGGCGGCGGACAGACCCGTCATGCCTGGCGCAAGACCGCGGAAGAGATTGCGCGCACCGGGCGCACCGCCTACGCCGTCGACCTGCGCGGCCACGGCGACTCCGAATGGATCGCGAGCGGTGACTATTCTTATTTTGATTTCGCCGCCGATGCGCGCGCCGTCGCCGACGCTTTGGCCGCGCGACACGGCCGGCGGCCGATCGTGATCGGCGCCTCGCTCGGCGGCATTTCGGCGCTGCTCGCGGAAGGCGGCGCCGAGCGCGACGGCGGCAATGTTTTCTCGGCGCTCGTGCTGGTCGACGTCACGCCGCGTGTCGATCTCGCCGGCGTCGAGAAGATTCAGAATTTCATGCGCGCTCATTCACGCGAGGGCTTCGCTTCGATCGCGGAAGCGGCCGACGCGGTGGCGCGCTATCTGCCGCACCGGCCGCGACCGCGCTCGCATGAGGGGCTGAAGAAAAACCTGCGGCTGTCGCCGGATGGCCGCTGGCGCTGGCACTGGGACCCGCACTTCCTGGAAGGCCGGCGGGCCATTGACGCGCAGCGCAGGGATGTCGAGGGGACGATGATCGAGGCGGCGCGGCGGATCAAGATTCCGGCCCTGCTGGTGCGCGGCGGCTCGTCCGAGCTGGTGCAGGAGGCGCATGCCAGGGAATTCCTCGACCTGGTGCCCCATGCCGAATTGGCAGACGTGACCGGCGCGCGGCACATG
>CAZNTY010000149.1:0-3317 GCA_964576085.1 uncultured Undibacter sp.
AGCGGCGGTCGCTGTTGACGTCGGACAAACGGTCGTCCACGATCTGCGCGACGTAGATCGAGGCATTCCATGCGGCCAGTAGCGTCGAGGTGCCGATCGACGACGAGATTTCCGACGGCAGCGTGTGCATGTCATAGCGGAACAGCGCGCGCTGGTCCGCATAGGTATTGAAATTGAGGTCGCGCCCCGCCGGACCAAGCTCCTGCTTCACCGCCTTGAGCAGGTCGTGACGGTTGTGCACGAACGGATTGTCGTTGGGCCAGATCTTGTGAATGATCTCCATGCCCGGATCGTTGCCGTGCGAATGGATCGCGATCATGCGGCCGCCGGGGCCGAGCGCTCGCGCGAGCGGCGCCAGCACCCGCTTGGTCTTGAACTCAAGCGAGGAGCGCGCGCGATAAGGCTGCGAGGCGATCACCAGATCGTAGTCGGCAACCGTGCCGCCCGGTTTCGGGATCACCTGGTCGAGCAGGAATTTGTGATCGTTGCGGTAGAGCACGAGCACCACCGGCCGTTCGTAAACCGGATTGCCGCTTTTCGGCGATACCCGGGCCTTCCAGTTCTCGCCGAGGAACGGCTCGAGCGCGGTGATCTGCTGCTCGAAGGCGTGTGCGGTGTTCCCTTCGAGAGCCACCTCGTGCCAGACCATGCTGGTTGCCGCGCTGACCGACTTCACGGTGAGCCACGGCGCTTCTGCATAAGCGAGATTGGTGAGCACGATCGCGCTTGCGGGATGCTCGATGAAGCGGTCCGCCATCTTCTGCAACGTGAGGCGGACGTCCTCGAGGCTGATCTCCTTGGCGACGATGTAGAACGGCATCGTCGGGTAGCGGTCATGCATCGAGCGCATCACCCGCGACAGCACGGTGCCATCGCCCACGCCGGCATCGAACACGCGCACCGCCGGCGGATGCGGGTGGATGTTGCCGAGCTCAAGGCTGACGCGGTTCGCGATCTCCCATTTCTCGGAGCAGGTGTTGACGAACAGCAGGTATTTCTGCCGGTTGTCGAAGAACCGGAAATTGCGCTGCGGATCCTGGCCGCTCTGCTGCACCGGCGCTGCGCGCGGCATGGCCAAGAGCGGTGACTGGGACACGTCCTCGAACAAAATGCGCCGGCGCACGGGTTCGCTGCCGGCGTCCCGCGACATGAAGCCGCGGATGCGCTCCAGCGTTTCGGTGGTGATGCGGCCGCCGTTGCGCAGCCGACTGGCGAGCTTGCCGTCGTTGACGGCGCGGCGGCCGAAGGTGGATTCAGCGAGTCCGCGCTGGCGGCAGAATTCAGTGATTTCCTGCAGGATCTGCTCGTTCACGGCGACCCTCCTTGGTTTCTTCCCTATGCGAAGAGAACCAACGGTGCCCTATCTTGTAAACCACAAAATAGGTGGGCGAATGATATGGGCAATAGCCCATCACAAATATGGCGACGGTACATGCAATAACTGGACACGGCTTTCCGACGTGGGCCGAATCTGTTGCAACGGTGTGGGATTTAGCCCACGTCCCAATGGGGCGATGGGCAGACCGGCCGGCAGGGACCGGCGGGGCAGTCAGCTCAGATATCGAAGAAAACCGTCTCGTTCTCGCCCTGAACGCGGATATCGAAGCGATAGAGGGGCGCCCCCGGACCGCCCTCCTTGCGGGCAATCAACGTCTGGCGCCGCTCGGTGGGCACGAGATTGAGGATCGGATCGGCGTCGTTCGCCGCCTCGTCGGAGAAATAGGCCCGGGTATAGACCTGTCGCAGCATGCCGCGCGAATAGATGCAAAACACGATATGCGGCGCCTGCATCTTGCCGCCGGGGCCGGGCACCGGGCCCGGCTTGATGGTCTCGAAGCCGTAGATGCCGTTCTTGTCGGTGGCCGAGCGGCCGAACCCCTTGAACTTCGCATTGGGCAGCGCGCGGGTATCGCGCGGGCTCGCATAGCGGCCCTGCGCGTCGGCCTGCCAGATTTCGATCATGGCATCGTTGATCGGCGCCCCGTCGCCATCGAGCACCTGCCCCTCGAGCCGGATTTTCTCGCCGGACGCGTCGGGCGTCACCAGGTTGTCGCCGACCGTTTCCTTCCAGCTATAGGTGCCGATGGGGTCCCACTGCGCCCGGCCCTTCGGGGTCAGGCCATAGGCGAAGAACGGACCGACGGTTTGTGAGGGAGTGATGTCAGACATGATGCCCGGGTCCGTTCTCAATGCTTGTCGTTGTCCAGCGGCGTCGCCTCACGGCCGCGCAACACGATGTCCCAGCGGAAGCAGAGCGCCCAGTCGGGAATGGTGTTCTCGAGGTCGAAGGTCGAAATCATCCGGTTGCGCGCCTTCTCATCGGTCACCGAATTGAAGATCGGATCATACGGGAACAGGTAATCGCCCGGGAAATACATCTGGGTGACGAGCCGCGACAGGAACGAGTGGCCGAAAACCGAGAAATGGATGTGGTTCGGCCGCCAGGCATTGCGGTGATTGCCCCACGGATAGGCGCCGGGCTTCACGGTGACGAACTTGTAGTAACCGTTCTTGTCGGTGACGGTGCGGCCCGCGCCGGTGAAGTTCGGATCGAGCGGGGCCGGATGCTGATCGACGATGTGGACGTAGCGGCCGCAGGCATTGGCCTGCCAGATCTCCACCAGCGTATCCGGCACCGGGCGCTTGTCCTCGTCGAGCACATAGCCGTGCACGATGATGCGCTCGCCCAGCGGCTCGCCCTTGCCCTGCCTGGTCAGATCGTTGTCGTTCTCCTGAATGGCGTCATGGCCGTAAACCGGGCCGGTCAGCTCCGACAACGTATGCGGCATGATGATCAGCGGCTTCGACGGTGAGCGCTTGACCGTCGAGCGATAGGCCGGTGTCAGGTGCTTGGGAAACGCGCTGAGGCTTTCCCTCGGATATATCAACGCCATTCTTGTTGTCCTCGTTAGCCGACGCGTTCGAGCGCCAGCGATACGCCTTGTCCAACGCCGACGCACATCGTCGCAAGGCCCAATTTGCCGTCCCGCTCGATCAGGCCGTGCACCGCGGTCATGGCGAGCCGCGCGCCGGACATGCCAAGCGGATGGCCCAGCGCAATGGCCCCGCCGTGCGGATTGACCTGCTCGGCATCGTCGGCGAGGCCGAGCTGGCGCAGGCAGGCTAGCGATTGCGAGGCGAAGGCTTCATTGATCTCGATCAAATCGTAGTCCGATATTTTGTGGCCGAGCCGCGCCATCAGCTTGCGCGTGGCCGGCACCGGGCCGATGCCCATGATGCGCGGCGGCACGCCGGCCGACGCCATGCCCAGCACGCGGGCGCGCGGCGTCAGGCCGTGCGCCTTCACCGCCGCTTCC
>CAZNTY010000150.1:0-1885 GCA_964576085.1 uncultured Undibacter sp.
GCCGTCGAATCCGGCTACATGAAGCAGCAGCTCGTCGAGTCGAACACGGCGCGGCTCGAGGCGATCGAGCGCGGCGAGCAGGTCGTGGTCGGCGTCAACCGCTTCCTCGAAAGCGAGCCGTCGCCGCTCGCCGGCGGCGTCGAGGCAATCCTCACCGTGTCCGACGTCGCCGAACGCGACCAGATCGCGCGGCTCGCAGCGTGGCGCGACCAGCGCGACGACGGCACGGTGAAAGCGGCGCTCGCCGCGCTCAGGCGCGCCGCGACGAGCGGCGAGAACATCATGCCGGCCTCGATCGATTGCGCCAAGGCGGGCGTCACCACCGGCGAGTGGGGCTGGACGCTGCGGCAGGCGTTCGGCGAGTACCGCGCGCCGACCGGCGTCGGCCAGGCGATGCGCAACGACGTCGAGGGCCTCGACGACCTGCGCGCCGACGTCGACCGGGTGTCGCGCAAGCTCGGACGGCGGCTCACGTTCCTGGTCGGCAAGCCGGGGCTCGACGGCCATTCCAACGGCGCCGAGCAGATCGCCGTGCGGGCGCGGGATGCGGGCATGGCGGTGGTCTATGAGGGCATCCGCCTGACGCCCGAGCAGATCGTCGCCGCGGCGCGGGCAAAGAAAGCCCATGTCATCGGGCTGTCCGTGCTGTCCGGCAGCCACCTGCCGCTGGTCGAGGAGGTGGTCGGCCGGCTGAAGGACGCCGGGCTCGACGTGCCGGTGGTGGTCGGCGGCATCATCCCGCCGGAGGACGCGCGGGCGCTGGAGAAGAACGGCGTCGCCGCGATCTACACGCCGAAGGACTTCGAGCTCAACCGCATCATGTCGGACCTGGTGCGGATCGTCGAGCGGGCGAACGGCGTCAGCAACGTGTAGCCCCAATCCTTCGAGACGCCCTCGCTGCTCACGCCAAGCGCGCCAGCGCCTCCGCGAGCCTCCCGGGCGACACCGGCTTGACGAAATAGGCGTTCATTCCGGCGCCGCGCACGGCGGCTTCGCCGGCTTCGGTGCGGCCGGAAATGCCGATGACCGGAATCTGCGCCGCGGCTCCCGGCAACGCCCGGATACGGCGCGTCGCCTCAAGCCCGTCCACCACCGGCAGCGCCACGTCCATCAGCACCGCGTCATAACCGCCGCGCGCGACCGCATGAACTGCGGCGTCGCCGTTCTCGACGAAATCAACCTGATGGCCGAGCTCGGTCAGGATGGTGTTCATCACCACGCGGCCGTACGGATTGTCCTCGGCGCACAGGATGCGGAGGCGCCGACCCGGCGCGGCGCGGCGACGGCCGGCCGGTACGACGGGCGGATCGACCGGATCGAGGAGCACGGTGAGGCGCAGCGTCGTGCCGTGGCCGGGCGTGCTGGCACTCGTCAACGTGCCGCCCATCGCCCCGGCGATCCGCCGCGCGAACACGAGGCCGAGGCCGGCGCCGCCGAAGCGGCGCGCGACGTCCGCGCTCGCCTGCGCGAACGGCCTGAACAGCCGCGCGATGTCCCGCTTTGACAGGCCAATGCCGCTGTCGGACACCGTAAAACTCAGCCGCACGCGCTTGCCGGCGCGCTCCGCGCCGACCGTCAACGCAACGCGACCGGCTGTCGTGAACTTGACGGCGTTGTCGGCAAGATTCTCCAGCGCCGCGCGCAATCGCATCTCGTCACCGGACACGCTGGCCGGCAGGTCCGGCGCAATGACGACCTCGGCGTCGAGCCCCTTGGTCTCGGCGCGGGCGGCGAGCGCGCGGCCAACTATCTCGGCCAGCCGGCGCGGCGAGAACGGCTCGCGGCGCAGCGTCAGGCCGGCCGCATTGAGCTTCGCGGCATCGACGATCAGCGTGGTGAGCGCGGCCAGATGCTCCGCGCCGCTTTTCACCGCATTGGCCCATTG
>CAZNTY010000151.1:0-6574 GCA_964576085.1 uncultured Undibacter sp.
CCGAAGGCAGCGCCGGCGCGTGCCTCCGCGGTCAGGAGCGCGGCGCCCCTGGCCGCCCCGGCGCCGGATGTTGCCGCGATGGAAGCGCGCGAGGCGGTCAAGAGCGTTGCGACTCTCGAGGAGCTGCGCGCGGCGCTGGACCGCTACGAGGGGTGTGCGTTGCGGGCGACCGCGACGCGGCTCGTGTTCGCCGACGGCAATCCGCAGGCGCGCGTGATGTTTGTCGGCGAGGCACCGGGTCGCGACGAGGACATCGAGGGCCTGCCGTTCGTCGGCCGGTCCGGCAAGCTGCTCGACCGCATGCTGGCGGCCATCGGCCTCGACCGCACCAGCGTCTATATCGCCAACATCATCCCGTGGCGGCCGCCCGGCAACCGTACGCCGACGCCGCAGGAGTCGCAAATCTGCCTGCCGTTCATCAGGAAGCAGATCGAGCTGGTCGATCCCGACGTTCTCGTCTGCCTCGGCGGGCCGTCGGCCACCACGCTGCTCGGCATCAAGGACGGCATCACCAAGACGCGCGGGCGCTGGTTCACCTACGACACCGGCCGGCGCGAAATCCGCGCCATGCCGACGTTCCACCCGGCGTTCCTGCTGCGCAGCCCGCTGCAGAAGCGGCTCGCCTGGCGCGATTTCCTCGCGGTCCAGGCGGCGCTCGCCGGCTGAGGATTATTGCAGCGGCACCGTCTGAGTTGGCGCCCCGTTGACGGGGTTGTTGATGATGACGTTGTTGCCGAACGATATGATCGCCGAATTCGTGTTCGCCAACAGGCCTTTGAGGTTCCCCGTAACCACCGTGTTGCTCAGGTCGACTTCGGCGCGGGCCGTGAAGGCCTGAATACCCGCAACCGTGTTGCCATTGATGTTCACGCGATTGAGCATGACTTTTGCGTAGCCGCCAGTACCAGGCTGAACGGTCAGACCCGCGGCATTGTTCGAGATATTCGTATCGGACACCAGAACCTTGACCACGGAGCTCGTGGGCGCCACCAAGATCCCCGTGCCGTTGCCGCCCTTGAAGCCCCGGATCAAACAGTTGCTGATGTCAACGTAACCGGCCCCCATTATCCTGACGCCCGCCAACCCGGTCCCAATCCCGTCAATATCCAGACCGCGCAAGTGGATGACATCGGTCGGCGCGGCGTTGATGACAATTCCATTCGTGCCCGAAACGAGAACACCCGCCTCCATCGAGGCCGACAGGATGCTGATCGATCTGGTGATCGTTACCGCACCGAAGCCGCCCGGATCGAGCACGTTGATCTCGCCGCCGGTGGCCGTCTTGGAGATCGCGCCGGCGAAGGTCTTGCACGGCGCCGTCCGCGAGCACGGATTGACATCGTCGCCGACACCGGACACCCAGGTGCGGGTCACTTGCGCGTGGCTCGCCTGCAGGCCGGCCAGCAGCAGTCCAATCGCCAGGCAAGTGATAGACAGCAGTTTATGCATGGTCGTGCCCTCTGTTGATGGTCAAGCCTAGCGCACCGGTCGCCCTTGTCCGATCACAAAAGCGGGACTTCTTGGCGACCAGCGCGCCGGTCACGCTTTGCGCATGTAGGGTGGCGGACCGCCGGCCAGAAAATCCTCGCGCGGCGGGGCGAAAAAATCGAGCGCCTCTGAATCGACCGGAAAATAACCCTCGTGCTCGGTCCCGCCGGGAATGATCGCAACATCACCCGGCCTCATGCTGCGCGTCTCCTGGCCGATCCGGAAGTCCATCTGGCCGGAGATCATCCAGACGATCTGCTCGTGCGGGTGCTTATGCGCGGCGGCGTGGGCACCGGCCTTGAACGTCCACCACACCAGCATGCCCTGCTCGCCGGACATCACCCGGCGAGTGATCTTGTCGTTGATGCGTTCCTCCGGAACGTTCGCCAGATCGGAGAAGCCCGGCAGCTTCGGCATTGTTCATCCGGTAATCGCAAATTTGATGAAGAAGATGACCGCCAGCCCCATCACCGCCGGCGAGGCCTCCGAAATCTTGCCGGAGATGACCTTGATGACGGCATAGGTGATGAAACCGAGGCCGATGCCGGTGGCGATCGAATAAGTCAGCGGCATCATCACCGCGGTCACGACCGCGGGGGCGTATTCGGTGATGTCCTCCCAGTCGATCTCAGACAGGCCGCGCACCATCACGCAGGCGACGTAAAGCAGGGCGGCGGACGTGGCATAAGCCGGAATCATGCCGGCAAGCGGCGAGAAGAACAGCGCCAGCAGGAAGAAGATCGCCACGAACACCGCCGTCAAGCCGGTGCGGCCGCCCGCCGAAACGCCGGCCGCGCTCTCGATGTAGCTCGTCGTCGTCGAGGTGCCGATCAGCGCGCCGAACATGGCGGCGAAGCTGTCGGAGATCAGCGCCTCCTTCATCCGCTCCAGCTTGCCGTCCTTCATCAGCCCGGTGCGGTGGGTGACGCCGATCAGCGTGCCGGCATTGTCGAACACGTCGACGAACAGGATCGAGAGGATCACGATCAGGAAGGTGGCCTCCCCGATCTTCGAGAAGTCAAGCTGGAACAAGGTTGGCGCGATCGACGGCGGCATCGAGACGACACCGGAATATTTTGCGAGGCCAAGCGGAATGCCGATGGCCGACACCACGAGGATGCCGATCAGCGTGCCGCCGACGATCCGCCGGAAGTTGAGCGCGGCGATCAGGACGAAGCCGACCAGCATCAGCGCCGGCTCCCAGTGCCGCAGGTCGCCGAGCGTCACCAGCGTCGCCGGATGGTCGACCACGACCTTGGCTTCCTCGAGCGCGATGATGCCGATGAACAGGCCGACGCCGGCCGCCGTCGCCAGCTTGAGGTTATGCGGGATCGAGTCGATCACGTACTGCCGGATCCGGAACACCGAGATCAGGAAGAAGATCACGCCGGAGCAGAACACCGCGGCGAGCGCCTGCTGCCATGTGTATTTGTAGGTCAGCACGACGGTGAAGGCGACGAAGGCGTTGAGGCCCATGCCCGGCGCCAGCGCGATCGGGTAATTGGCATAAAGCGCCATCACCATCGTCGACACGGCGGCCGCCACGCAGGTCGCCACGAACACCGCGCCCGCGTCCATGCCGGTCTTGCTCAGGATCGCGGGGTTGACGAACACGATGTAGACCATCGTGAGGAAAGTCGTCAGGCCGGCGATGAATTCGGTGCGGACGTCGGTGCCGTGTTTGCGCAGCCCGAAATAGCTGTCCAGCGTGGATTGAAGTCCCGATGCCCGGGTATCGGCCTTGGCCATCGCATTCCCCCATAAATGACCCGGAGCAAGGATAGCCCGTCGCGGCGCGGCTTTCGCGGATTCCGTCGGACTTGTCCACCGCCGGCGCATGGCACCGCGATGGAAACCTTCGCCGCGAATTCAGTTAAAGTGACGACGTCGTTGAGCCATCGTTGGCCGGAGGCCGGAAATGGACCTCGATCCTCTCCTGCATGATCCTGTCCTTCTCGCGCGCCTGCAATTCGCCTTCACGATCATCTTCCACATCATCTTCCCGAGCTTCACCATCGGGCTCTCGGCCTACATCGCGACGCTGGGCGTGCTGTGGCTGCGTAGCGGCGCCGAGCGCCATCAGGTGCTGATGCGGTTCTGGACGAGGATCTTCGCGGTCTCGTTCGCGATGGGCGTGGTCTCCGGCATCGTGATGTCGTACCAGTTCGGCACCAACTGGAGCCGCTTCTCGCTGACCGTCGGCAACGTGATCGGGCCGCTGCTGGGCTACGAGGTGCTGTCGGCATTTTTCCTGGAAGCGACCTTCCTCGGCATCCTGCTGTTCGGCTTCGGCCGCGTGCCGGCGTGGCTCTACGTGCTGTCCGCGGTGATCGTTGCGATCGGCACGCTGACGTCGGCGTTCTGGATCCTTTCGGCCAACAGCTGGATGCAGACCCCGGCCGGCTACGAGATGCGCGACGGCATCGCCTATCCGGCCGACTGGCTCAAGATCATCTTCAATCCGAGCTTCCCCTACCGGCTCGCGCATATGGTCAATGCCGCCTTCCTGACCGGCGGCTTCGTGGTGCTCGCGGTCGGCGCGCGTTACGTATTGGGCGGCCGCTTCGTCGAGGAAGGCCGCACCTGCGTCCGGATGGCGATCGCGCTCCTGGCTGTGCTGGCGCCGCTGCAACTGTGGATCGGCGACCAGCATGGCCTCAACACCCTCGCGCATCAGCCGATCAAGGTCGCGGCGATGGAGGCGCACTGGGACGGCAGCAAGCCGGCTGACTTTCATCTCTTCGCCTGGCCCGACGAGAAGAACGCGAAGAACGACTTCGAGATTTCGATCCCGCGCGGCGCCTCGCTGATTCTGACGCACAAGGTCGATGGCCTGTTTCCCGGCCTGACCAGCGTGCCGCCACAGGACCGCCCGCCGGTCAAGACGGTCTTCTTTGCTTTCCGGATCATGCTGGCGATCGGCTTTTTCATGATCGGCGCCGCGCTGTTCGGCGCCTTCCTGTGGTGGCGGCGCACGCTGTTCGATACGCGCTGGTTCCTGCACATCCTGGCGCATAGCTGGTGGGTCGGTTTCGTCGCGGTGATCGCCGGATGGGTCGTGACGGAAAGCGGCCGCCAGCCGTGGATCGTGCAGGGGATTCTGCGCACCGCGGATGCCACTTCACCGGTGCCAGGCGCGAGCCTCATCTCGACGCTCGTCCTGTTCGTGCTGTGCTACGGCGTCGTGTTCAGCGCCGGCATCTATTACATCAACCGCCTGATCGCGAACGGCCCGCGCGGCCGGGCGCAGGCCGAAAGCGAGCCCGCCGTCGCCCCGCTTGCGGCCGCGCGCCCCGCCGGCCGCGACGCGATCCGCAACAGCTGAAGCGGGAGGAGCGGCATGGACTGGTATCTTCCGGCGATCTGGGCGGCGCTGATCGGCACGGCGGTCGCGCTTTACGTCATCCTCGATGGCTTCGACCTCGGCATCGGCCTGCTGTTTCCCTTCGCCCGATCCGAGCGCGAGCGCGACCAGATGATGCGGTCGATCGCACCGTTCTGGGACGGCAATGAAACCTGGCTGGTGCTCGGCGGCGCCGGGCTCCTCGTCGCATTCCCGCTCGCCTATGCGGTGATCATGCCGGCGCTCTACCTGCCGGTCATCGTGATGCTGCTCGGCCTGATCTTCCGCGGCATCGCCTTCGAGTTCCGCACCATTTCCAACAGCAAGACCGCCTGGAATTTCGCCTTCACCGCCGGCTCCGCGGTCGCCACGTTCGCGCAGGGCGTCGTGCTCGGCGGACTGATCCAGGGCATCAAGGTCGCGGACAACGCCTATGCCGGCGGGCCGCTCGACTGGGCGACGCCGTTCGCGCTGGTTTGCGGCCTCGCGCTGCTTGCCGGCTATGCGCTGCTCGGCGCCACCTGGCTGGTGATGAAAACGGAGGGCGCGGTGGCCGAGCGCGCGCGGGACCACGCCAAAATTATTCTGCTCATCGTGTTGATCTTCATGGTCCTGGTCAGCCTCTGGACCCCGCTCGCGCAGCCGCGTATCGCGGACCGCTGGTTCGTGCTGCCGAATATTCTGTACCTGTGGCCCGTGCCGGTCGTCACCGCGCTCCTTGCCTATGGACTATGGCGCGCGCTGGAAAAGCGCCACGAGACGACACCGTTCCTCGCGGCCGTCGGGCTGTTCCTGCTCGGCTATCTCGGGCTGGTGATTTCCAACTTTCCCTATCTCGTGCCGCCTTCGCTCACGGTCTGGCAAACCGCGGCGGCGCCGTCGAGCCAGGTCTTCATGCTGCTCGGCACGCTGTTCCTGCTGCCGATGATCCTCGGCTACATCACGTTCATCTTCTGGATCTTCCGCGGCAAGGTGCGGGAAGGCGAGAGCTATCATTGACGCGCCGGCGCCGGACGCAGCATCGCCCAGCCGATGCGGGTCAGCGGCAGCAAGCCCTGGATCGACCGTGCAAAGGCGCGCGGCACTTCGGGCACGATCTCCGGGAACGCGGCCTTGAGCGCGGCGGGCGGCGTCCCGGCCGTGTCGGTCGCCGGCCAGACCAGGATCGCGCCGTTGGCGCGCAGGGCCGCGGGGCTCGCCCAGGGGCTGCGGTCCGGCGCGTCGTCGAAATAGACGCGGGGACGGCCCGGCGCGGCGAGCGCGATCAGCGTGGCCAGGCGGGAATCGCCCGCGACATAGGCCAGCGGCCTGCCGGTGCGGCGCTGGAAATTGTCGGCAAAGAAGCGGCCCATGGCCGCGGCCGGCTGCCCGGTCTGGAGCTCGATGCCGAACGTCCAGGGCAGCGCCAGCACCGCGAGCACGACCAGCGCCGGCGGCCCGGCCAGCAGCCCGAGCCATGCCATGCTCACCTGGCGTTCGCGATAGAGATAGATGCGGTCACCGGCGGAAACGACGACAGCGAGCGCCGTCAGCACGATCAGCGGACCGATGCGCGCCAGCGGGCCGAGGCGGTCGAACCAGGTCGCGAGCCCCACGGCAATCAGAGCGGGCGCCAGCGCAAACACATAGACGAACACGCGCGCCGGCCGCGCGGCCGGATTGCGGTCGATCTCCGGCGCGCGCTCACGCCCGCGCATCCGCCAGCCGCTCGCCAGCAGCACCAGCAGCCCGACGCCGACATGG
>CAZNTY010000152.1:0-18818 GCA_964576085.1 uncultured Undibacter sp.
GTCCGGCTTGCCCCAATATTCGAGGAACATCACCGGATCGGGCCGCATCACCGCGATCTGACCGATCTCGCCGGGCTTCACGGGTTGACCGCCGGCGTCGATCACCGCGACCTTGTGGCCCGGCACTGCCTTGCCGATCGAGCCGGGCTTGGTCGGCCCGAGCGCGGCGCAGGAGCTGAGCACCAGGTTGCACTCGGTCTGGCCGTAGAACTCGTTGATGGTGAGGCCGAACGCCTCGCGGCCCCAGTCCAGCGCCTCGATACCGAGCGACTCGCCGCCTGAGCCGACGGTGCGCAGGGCGAGGTCATAGCGGCCGCGCGGCGATGGCACCGCGCGCATCATGCGCAGCGCGGTCGGCGGGATGAAGCTGTTGCGCACGCCGGCCGAAGCCATCAGCGCGAAGGCTTCGTCGGGATCGAACTTGTCGAGCTTGCGCGCCACCACGGCGACGCCGTGATGCAGGCTCGGCAGCATCACGTCGAGCAGGCCGCCGGCCCAGGCCCAGTCGGCCGGCGTCCAGAACCGGTCGCCCGGCTCCGGGAACGGATAATGCGGCATCTCGACGCCGGGCAGATGCCCCAGCAAAACACGATGGCCGTGCAGCGCGCCTTTCGGCTGGCCGGTGGTGCCGGACGTGTAGATCATCATCGCCGGGTCGTCGGCGGTGGTGATCTCGGGGGTGAAATCGGACGACGCCTTCGACAGCAGCGCGTCGAGATCGCGGTCGACGGCGATGGCGCATTTGAGGTCCGGCGCCTGTTCGCGGACCTGCTCCAGCTTGGCGAGGCCCTGCGCGTTGGTCAGCAGCGCCCTGGCGCCCGAGTTCTGCAGCCGGTAAAGCAGAGCGTCCGGCCCGAACAGCACGGCGACCGGCAGCGCCACCGCGGCGAGCTTGTAGATCGCGAAATGCGCCACGGCGACGTCCGGCGACTGCGGCAGGAAGATCGCAACGCGGTCGCCGCGCTTGACGCCCTGCGCACGCAGCACGTTGGCGAGCCGGTTCGAAGCCTCGCGCAGCCAGCCGAAGGTGATGCGGTCCTCGCGGCCGTCGGCGTGGATGTGCAGGATCGCGAGCCGGTCCGGCTCCTGTGCCGCCCAGCGGTCACAGCAATCGACGCCGATGTTGTAGCGCGCCGGCACGATCCAGCGGAATCGGCGGCAAAGCTCGGCGTAATCTCGCGCGACGGGAAGCATCGGGCGCCGACGTTAAACAGGCGCCGGGCCACGGTCCAGTGCGCGGCTGCCAGCCTGCTGACGCAGCCGCTTCATCTCCTCGAATTGCGCCGTGACGTCGCGCATCACGGCGACAAGCCCGACAACCGCATCGTCCGGCCCTTTGATCGCGAGCAGCGTGAACGCGATCGAGACGCGCGAGCCGTCCTTGCGCTGCGCGGGAACGGACAGCGTCTCGCCGGCGCTATAACGGCTGCGGCCGGTCCGGATCATCTCGTGATAGCCTTGCCAGTGGCGGGCCCGCAGCCGTTCGGGAATGACAATGTCGAGCGATTGACCGAGAGCCTCCGCGCGCGAAAACCCGAAAATACGCTCGGCGCCGGAATTCCAGACACGGATCATGCCGTCGCGATCACAGGCGACGATCGCATCCGGACCGTCCTGCACCAGGGCGGCGCCGACAAGATCGTCCGTGAGCGGATGCACCGCCGTCATTGCCTGCCCGTCATCGCTCGTTGCAGGTTAAAGATGTAGACAGAATGTTGCTTATCGGCAAGGGTCGTGGCACCGTGGCGATGCACAGCCGGTGGCGACAAGGACGCATGATCGAGGACGTGGCAAAAACGACGGCCGCCGAATTTTCGGCCAGCACGGAAACGGCAGAACAGGCGATCCACGTCCTGATCGACACGTTCTATGCCAAGGTCCGCGCCGACGCGATCCTCGGCCCGGTGTTCGAGCGCGCCATCGGCGCGAACTGGGACAAGCACCTCGCCACCATGCGCAATTTCTGGTCGTCGGTGATGCTCACCAGCGGACGCTACAAGGGCAACCCGGTGATGGTGCATCAGAAGGTCGACGGCATCGCCTTCGACATGTTCGCGCGCTGGCTCGCTTTGTTCGACGAGACCTGCGGCGAACTGTTCGATGACGGGCTGGCGCGCGCGTTCTCCGCCAAGGCGGCGCGCATCGCCGAAAGTCTCAAGCTCGCGTTGTTCTACCGGCCCGACCGCCCCTGGCCGCCCGCGGCGGCGTGATCAGCCGCGCCGGTCGTCCGGCTCGGCGATGATGAAGGCCCAATAGACCTTGTACTTCGACGCCGGCGTATAGACCGCGGCGATTCCCATGCGGGTCGCGCCCTTGAGCAGCATGTTCTCGCGATGCGGCGGCGAGTCGCGCCAGCCCGAGAAGGCCTCGGCCAGCGTGTGATAGCCGGCGCCGATATTTTCGGCCGCGACCTTGGCGTCGTAGCCGGACGCCTTGAGCCGCTGCACGAAAGGCTTGCCGGCATTGTGGTCGAGCCGGTCGCGCTTCGCCATCGTCTCGGCCTGGGTCTGGGCAAGCGCCATCAATTGCGGATCGAGCGTCACGGTCGGCAGCCCGTTATTGCTGCGATAGCCCGAGATCATCGACGCAGCCGCATCGGCGTCGAGCTTCGCGCCGGGTTGCGCGAGGTTGGTGTAGAAGCTCGGCTGCCCGGTCGGCACATATTCAGCGGCGCAGCCGCCGAGCACGAGAAGAAAGGCCAGCACGGTCACACGGCTTTTCATTCGACTGTCAAATCCTCTTCGCCGGCCGCCCCGCGCGAGCACGGCCACCGGCTTTGCATCCAGCATGGTAAACGAACTGTTAATGCGTCCGGCCCGCGCCCATTCATCCCCGGTTAACCGCAAGACAACCGGTTGCGGCGATCATCGGCCGAACCCCAGGCAAGATGATGGCCGATTCACGGATGGCAGCACTCAGGTTTCATAACTGGCGGCCGCTCGCCGTCGCCGGACTGATCGCCTGTGTCGGCCTGCTGCTGGCGCCGCCGGACACGTCCCTGGCGGGAACCGCCTTCTCTGTATCGGTCGCGCTGGCGTTCGGCGCCGGCGTCGTCGCCACGGTGCTGACCTGGCAGCTCAAACGTCAGAACCGGCGCATCCGCACCGCGCTCGACAACATGTCACAGGGACTCTGCATGTTCGACGCCGCGGAGCGGCTGGTGATCTCGAACCGCCGCTACCGGGAGATGTACGGGCTGTCGCCGAGAATCGTCAAACCCGGCATCAGCCTCGTCAAGCTGCTCGGACACCGCAAGTCGACCGGCAGCTTCGCGCACGACATTGCGGATTACCGGACCGCGCTGCTGTCCTCGATGAGCGGCGGCAGGAGCACCGCTGCCGAGGCGCGATCGCCGGACGGCCGACTGATCTCAATGCGCAACCGGCCGATGGCGGGCGGCGGCTGGGTCGCGACGCACGAAGACATCACGGAACAGCGCGCCGCGGAGAATGAACGCGACTCGATGCAGCAATATCAAAGCCGTCGCGCCAGCATCGAGGCCGCCATCGCCGCGTTTCGCGCGCACATGGACAGCCACCTGCACGTGGTGACCGGCAGCGCCGAGGACATGCGGGGCGCGGCGGCCGGACTGCTCAGCGCGTCGGGCCAGACTGCTGAGCGCGCGGTCAGCGCCGTTACGGCGTCGAACGAAGCTTCGATCAATGTCGAGACCGCGGCGATCGCCGCCGAGGAGCTCAACGGCTCGATCGCCGAGATCAGCCGGCAGATCGGGCTTGCCGCTGATATCGTCCGCAAGGCCGTGGTCGAGGCACGCAACACCAATGAGCAGATTGGCGGCCTGTCGCAGGCCGCGCAGAAGATCGGCGATGTCATCAAGCTGATCCGTGCGATCGCCGGCCAGACCAACCTGCTGGCGCTCAACGCCACCATCGAGGCGGCGCGCGCCGGCGAAAGCGGCCGTGGCTTCGCGGTGGTCGCATCCGAGGTCAAGACGCTGGCGGTGCAGACCGCCAAGGCGACCGAGGAAATCTCCGGCCAGATCGGCGCGGTGCAGGCCGCGGCGGCGGCGGCCGTCGCGGCCATCGCCCGCATCTCCGGCCGCATGCAGGACATCGAGGGCTTCGCGTCCTCGGTCGAAACCGCGGTGCAGCAGCAAAGCACCGCGACCGGCGAGATTTCCCGCAACGTGGTGAGCGCGGCGGAGAGCACCAAGCAGGTGGTGGGCGAGCTCGACGGCGTCGCCGGCGCCGCCGCCGGAACACGGCAGGCGGCCGAGGCGGTGCTGAACAATTCTCAGGCGGTCGAGGCCGCGGTGTGCGAACTACGCCGCGAGGTCGAGAGCTTCCTGCTTCAGGTCGCGGTTTAGCGGTTTCAGGCGAATAAGCCTGACAGCTCGTAGAAGCAGGCTGCGATCAGCGCCGAAGCCGGGATCGTCAGAATCCAGGCCGTGATGATCTCCTTGGCCACGCCCCAGCGCACGGCCGAGACCTTCTTTGCCGCGCCGACCCCGATGATCGAGCCGGTGATGGTGTGGGTGGTCGACACCGGGATGCCGAGCTCGGTCGCCGCGAACAACATGATCGAGCCGCCGGTTTCCGCGCAGGCGCCCTGCACCGGCGTCAGCCGCGTGATCTTGCTCCCCATCGTGCGCACGATGCGCCAGCCCCCCGCCAGCGTGCCGAGCGCCATTGCCGCTTGGCACGCCAGCACGACCCAGAACGGCACGTGAAAGCTGCCGCCGAGATAGCCCTGCGAATAGAGCAGCACGGCGATGATACCCATCGTCTTCTGCGCATCGTTGCCGCCGTGGCCGAGCGCATAGCACGAAGCCGAGACGAACTGCACGCGGCGGAACACGTGGTCGACGGCGTACGGCGTGAACCGCACGAAGGCCCAGGATACGCCGAGCATCAGGAACAACGCGATCACGCAGCCCATGCCCGGCGCCAGCACGATGCCGCCGATGGTCTTGAGCACGCCGCTCCACACCACCGACGACAGGCCGGCCTTGGCAACGCCGGCGCCGACCAGCCCGCCGATCAGGGCATGCGAGCTCGATGACGGGATGCCGAGCCGATTGGTGACGATCTGCCAGGCGATCGCGCCGAGCAGCGCGCCGAAGATCACGCGCTCGTTCACCACGTCGGCATGGACGATGCCGCGACCGACGGTCTCGGCAACGTGCAAACCGAACACCAGGAACGCGATGAAGTTGAAGAACGCGGCCGCGGCGACGGCGTAATGCGGCCGCAGCACTCGCGTTGAGACGATGGTGGCGATCGCATTGGCCGCGTCGTTCATGCCGTTGAGAAAATCGAAGGCGAGCGCGACCGCGATCAGCCCGACCAGCATCGGCAGCGTGGCGTCCATCAAGCAGCCTCGGCTTTCAATGCCGTCATTCCGGGACGGCGCGTCAGCGCCGGACCCGGAATCCAGAAGCAATACGGCAAGCGCCCCCTGGATTCCGGGTTCGCGCACGTCGTGCGCGTCCCGGAATGACAATAACTACACATGCTCGATCACGATGCCGTGCAGCACGTTGGCGACATCGTCGAAACGATCGACGACCTTCTCGAGGTGGTCGTAGATTTCATTGCCGATATAGAACTCGAGGCCGCTTTTCCCGACATTGGCCTTGTAGAGATCGCGCAGGCCGGCGTCGTGGAGTTCGTCGGCGCGGCCTTCGAGCGCGGAAATCCGCGCGGTCAATTCGCTGATGTGGCTGGCCTCGGCGCTGATCGATTGCAGCAGCGGCAGCGCCTCTTTCACAAGCTCCGCGCACTTGACGATGGTGTCCGCCATCTCCTTCATCTGCGGCGCGAACTCCCTGACATCGAACAGCACGATGGTCTTGGCGGTCTTCTGCATCTGGTCGATGCCGTTGTCCATCGAGGTGATGAGGTCGCGGATGTTGCCGCGGTCGAACGGCGTGATGAAGGTGCGGCGGACCGCGATCAGAACCTCGCGCGTGACGTTGTCGGCGTCCTGCTCGCGATCCATCACGGCCTGGTAGTTCGCCGCGACGGCGGCGCCGCCCTCCAGCATGCGGCGCAACGCCTGCGCGCCCGCCAGCACCGCTTCCGAGTGCCGCGCGAACAGGTCGAAAAACCGCTCGTCCTTTGGCATCAAGGAGTGAAACCAGCCCAGCATGAGAATCCTCGCGAATCGCAGCCCGGCCGGAAGCTACCGCTTTGTCTGCTGCAATAGAAACCGGCGGACCTAATTATCGACCGGTGAAAATCGGCAAATCGCCGCCAAGAAGGCTGCAACCGCCGCAGGGCTCGGCTAATTTGGAACGGCAAGGAGACGGGAATGCGCCTGGGCTACTTCACGATGCCGGTCCATCCGCTGGGGCGGGACTGGTCGCAGACGCTGCGCGAGGACCGCGAGGCCATCATCCTGGCCGACCGGCTCGGCTTCCACGACGCCTTCATGGGCGAGCACCTCACCGACGCCTGCGAGAACATCACCAACTCCATGTTGTTCCTGGCGACGCTGATCCACGAGACGAAAACCATCAAGCTGGCGACCGGCACCACCAACCTGGCGCAGATGCACCCGGTGGTGATCGCGGTGAACGCCGCGATGTTCGACCACCTGGCGCAGGGCCGCTTCGTCATGGGCATCAGCCCCGGCGCGCTGGCGTCCGACAACGAGGCGCTCGGCCTGCTCGACGCGGACCGCAACAAGATCTTCGCCGAGGCGATCGACGTCATCCTGGCGATCTGGGAGCGCGATCCGCCCTACGACATCGATTTTCCGGACAACCGCTTCAAGGTCGGCTTCGCCCGCAGCATGGCGCTCGAGCTCGGCATGGGCATCATGGCCAAGCCGTTTCAGAAGCCGCGCCCGGAAATCGTCGGCACCGTGGTCGCGCCGTTCTCGCCGGGCGTGGTGCTGATGGGGCGGCGCGACTTCCACCCGCTGTCGGCGAACTTCCTGCTGTCGAGACATCTGCGCTCGCACTGGCAGAACTACGCCAAGGGCAAGGCGGAGGCGGGCGCCAAGGCCGACATCGCCGACTGGCGGGTGGCGCGGACGATCTTCGTCGCCGACGACGACAAGACCGCCCGGCGTTACGCCTGCGACGATCCCAACAGCCCTTATCGCTACTACTTCTCGCAGATGCGGGCGAAGATGAAGATCACCAACCGGCTCTCCGTGTTCAAGAGCCACAAGGAGCAGCCGGACGACGAGATCACGCTCGACTACGTGATGCGGCACTGCGTGACCTTCGGCACCGTCAACAAGGTGGTCGACGCGATCCTCAAGCTGCGTGAGGAGACCGGCGACTTCGGCGAGCTGGTCTATGCCGGCATCGACTGGGCCGATCCGGCGCTGGCGAAGCGCTCGATGCAGCTCATGGCCGAGCAGGTGATGCCGAAGGTGAACGACGCGATCGGCCGCGCCGCGGCGGCCGAGTAGGTTTCGCCGGTTCAGGCCGTCAGCGCGCCAACGGCGATGGCGCAGCCGGCAGCGGCGCCGAAGAGATCGCCGCCGCGTTGGTGGGCTGCTGCGGCGCGCCGTCGGCTCCGACCGTCATCACCGAGGTCGGTTTCTGCCGGCTCGCAACTTCGGGACCCTTGGCGGCCGGCAGCACGACCACGCGGGTGCCGACCTGCACGCGGCTGTAGAGGTCCTCGATATCCTCGTTGAGCAGACGGATGCAGCCCGACGACACGAACTGGCCGATGGTCGAAGGCTGGTTGGTGCCGTGGATGCGGTAGAGCGTGTTGCCGAGATAGAGCGCGCGCGCGCCGAGCGGATTGCCCGGCCCTCCCGCCATCATGCGCGGCAGGTAGGGCTGGCGCTCGATCATCTCGGCCGGCGGGAACCAGTCCGGCCATTCCTTCATGCGCGAGATGCGTTCGGTGCCCGACCAGGTGAAGCCCTCGCGGCCGACGCCGATGCCGTAGCGCAGCGCCTTGCCGCCGCCGAGCGTGAGATAGAGAAACGTGTGGCTGGTATCGATGATGATGGTGCCGGCCGGCTCCTTGGTCTGGAAATCGACCAGTTGCCGCTGCAGCTCCGGCGACAGCTTCTTCGGCTCGCCGGTCTCCGGCTGATCCTCCGGCGGCAGCGCCGAGGTTGTGACCGGAGCGCCGGCCTGCGGCGCGGCCGCGGCGCCGATCCCCGCCGGCGGGCGCGGCACATCGGGCGCCGGCGCGGCATTGGCGAGGGGCGGCTGCGCGGCGGCAGGTCCGGGCGCCGGAGAGCCGGGCGGCGGCAGCGGCTGCTGCGTCACCGACCGGGGACCGGCGGGCTGATCCTCGTCGTCGACCAGCCAGGACGGGGGCAGGCCCCGATAGCCGGGCGCCTGTTCGCGGTAAATCTGTGAACCGGCTGGATAATTCTGCGCGGACGCGCCGCCCCAGGTCACGCCGATACAGGCCACGACGGCCGCTACCAGGGCTAAGGATCGCCGGTTCATTACCTCTCCCCACATCGTCGGAAACGCCGCCTGCATGGCGCAGGATCAAGGCACATTCAAGACCGGAATAGGATTACTAAAATCTTACGACCGAGGTCTTACGACGATTTTACCGCGCGCTGTTCCCGAACCAGGTCGTGCCAACTCCCGCTCAGTGACCGGCCGGCGCCTTCGCGCCCAGATCGACCTTCTGCAGCAGGAACAGGGCGAACGGAACCATCGCGGCCGAAAACAGGCAGGCGATCCAGAACACGTCGATATACGCGAGGATCGTCGCCTGCGCCTGAACCGCCTGGCCCATCCAGCCCAGCGCCATGCGCGCCGCATCGGCCGCCGACGCGCCGCGCTGCACGAAATAATCGGCGAGGCGATGGGTCGCCTCCAGATAGGAGGTGACCGACGGCACCACGTGCTCGACGAGCCGCGACTGGTGGAACTGGCTGCGCTCCGCGATTTCGCTATTGGCGAGCGACACCCCGAAACTGCCGCCGAGATTGCGGGCGACATTGATGAGGGCGGACGCCTGGTTGGTGCTCTGCGGCGGCAGGGACGAATAGGCCACGGTGTTGATCGGGATGAACAGCAATGGCAGGCCGACCATCTGGAACACGCGCGCCCAGACGAAATAGTTGAAGCTGACATCGGCGGTCAGCGACGTCATGTGCCACATCGCCAGCGCGACCGTCGCCATGCCCGCCGCGATCATGTATTTCGGCTGGATCTTCCCGGCGAGATAGCCCGCGACCGGCATCATCAGCAGCATGGCAACGCCGCCCGGCATCATCGACAGGCCCGACAGCTCGTCGGTATAGGCGAAGTTGGTCTGCAACAGCTGCGGCACGATCTGGGTCGAGCCGAACAACACCGCACCGACGCTCATCATCACCAGAAACGAGGCGCCGAACTGGCGCTGGAACAGCAGGTGGACATCGACGATCGGGTCCCGGTGCTGCCATTCCCAAATCACCATCGCCACCAGACTGACGGCCGCCACGACGGCGAACGACACGATGAAGGTCGAATTGAACCAGTCCTCTCGTTCTCCCTTATCGAGGACGATTTCGAGGCAGCCGAGCCCGATGGCGACCAGCAGGAAGCCGACCCAATCGACCTTGAGTCCCTGCGCCAGCCGTTCCCTTCGCTCGCGCTCGAGCGCCGGCGGCTCGACCAGCAGCCACTGCACCAATCCGAGCGACATCAGGCCGAACGGCAGGTTGATGAAGAAAATCCAGTGCCAGGAGAAATTATCGGTGATCCAGCCGCCCAGCGTCGGCCCGACGGTCGGCGCGACAATCACCGCGACGCCATAGAGCGCGAAGGCCTGCGACCGCTTCTCCGGGGGAAACGTGTCGGCCAGAATCGACTGCTCGCTCGGCGCCATGCCGCCGCCGCCGAGCCCCTGCAAAATCCGGAAGACGATCAGCATGGGCAGGCTGGTCGACAGGCCGCAGGCCAGGGACGCGAACGTGAAGATCGCGACGCAGATCATGTAGTAGCGCTTGCGCCCGATGACGCTGGACAGCCAGCCGCTGACCGGGATGACGACGGCATTGGCCACGAGATAGGTCGTGATGATCCAGGTCGCCTCGTCAACGCCGGCGCCGAGATCGCCGGCGATGTTGCGCAGCCCGACATTGGCGATCGAGGTGTCGAGCACCAGCATGAAGGTGGCGATCGAGACCACCGCCGCGATGAGCCAGGGATTGTGATGGCCGGCGGCGGAGCGGCTGTTCGCATGGCCGGCCGGATCCGTCATCGCACCCTCACCGTCGGCACGACGGACATGCCGGGGCCGATATAGACGTCGACGTGCTCGTCGAATTCGATCTTCACCGGCACGCGCTGAACCACCTTCACGTAATTGCCGGTCGCATTCTCGGCCGGCAGCAGGCTGAACGCGGTGCCGCTGCCCGGCTGCAGGCTCACGACATGGCCGCGGAAGTCACGGTCCGGGTAGGCGTCGATCCTGATCGACACCGGCTGGCCCGGACGCATGTCGGTGAGCTGGGTTTCCTTGAAGTTGGCGGTGATCCACAGCCGCGACGGCACGAACATCATCAAACTTTGTCCGGGCTGCGCATAGGCACCGCGCGCCGCGCTGAGCTTGCCGACGCGGCCGGCTTCCGGCGCGACAATCGTCGTGCGGGACAGGTCAGCCTGAGCCTTTTCGAGCGCCGCCTCGGCCTCCTCGACCTGCGCGGCCGCGCCCTGGCGCTGGGTCTGCAGGACCTTGAGCTGCCTGACCGCCGTCGTCAGCAGCGCCCGCGCCGATTCCAGGGCGGCGCGCCTTTGTGTCAGATCGGATGCGGCCTGCTGGGCACGTTGCTCGGTGCCCGATCCCTGCTGGAGCAATTTCTGATAGCGCTCGTTCTCCTGCGTAGAGAACGTCAGGGCGGCCTGCGCCTGCTCGACCTGCTTTTGCGCCTGCTCGATCTGGCTGCCCTGCGCGTCGATCTGGGCGTCATAATTGGACACGCGCGCGCGTGTCTCGGCGAGGCTGCCCTGCGCCTGCGCGACGGCGGCCCGATAGTTGCGCTGGTCGATCTGCACCAGCACAGCCCCTGCCCGCACCTCTTCATTATCGGTCACCGGAACGTCAACGATGGCGCCGGCGACTTGCGAGCTGATGGCGGTGACCCGCGAATCGACGAAGGCGTCATCGGTTGATTCAAAGTGGCGGGCATGCAGCCACCAGGCAGCGGCCGCAACCAGCACCGCCAGAATGACAATGATGACCGCGGCAGTAATGTACGGATGCCGCCGCAAGGCGGCGAGACGGTCGGAGACTGTGGGCTGCGGTCGCTGCCTGTCGCGGTTTGCCGGATGACCCTGCCCGGATCGCTCGTCCTGCTCCGGCGCGAGCGACGGGCTCTGATCGTCCCGCCGCTCGTCATCGCGCGTGTCGTGCGCCGGTGAATCGTCAAGCCGCGCCATGCCGTCGTCCAGCGATCGAACCCGTGAGGACTAATGGCACTCCGCCGCGAAAGTTCCGGTTCGCCCCAGGCGGGCTTGGGCGGGAACGCAAAACCACGCGGCCGTCGGAAGCACCCCGTGGCTCCGGAATCTTGACGTGATGTCAGCCGCTTACGGGAAGTTATCCCTCCCGCGGTCAGCCGCCGCAGGATTCGGTTGCGTCGGCCGTTATTTCAGAAGCACGGTGGCTACAATCACAGCGGTTCCACAGATGATGGCTGCAGGCCTTTGGGCGGGGACGAACAAAGCGACGAGGCGCTCATGGCGCGGATCGCCGCCGGCGATGAAGCCGCGTTTCGTATTCTGGCGAGGCGCCATGCCGCGTCCGCCGTCGCGCTTGCGCGCCACATCCTCGGCAACCACGCCGATGCCGAGGACGTGGTCCAGGACGCCATGCTGCGTGTCTGGATCCATGCGCCGCGCTGGAAGCCGCTCGCCAAGTTCCGCGCCTGGCTTGTCCGCATCATTGTCAATCTCTGTCTCGACCGACGGCGGCGCGTGCCCTGGCTTGGCCTTGAAGCGGCTGGCGAAATCGCCGATCCCGCGCCCGGCCCTGCCGAGCATCATGACTCCGGCGAGACTGACCGGCGTATCGCCGCGGCGATCGGCAAGCTGCCGCCTCGCCAGCGCGCCGCCGTTGCGCTCACGTACAGTGAAGGCCTGAGCAATGCGCAGACCGCGGACATTCTCGGCACCACCGTCTCGGCGGTGGAAACGCTGCTCAGCCGCGCCAAGGACAGCTTGCGGCGCGCGCTGGCAGAGGGAGATGAACGATGAGCAACGATGACCGGATCGACGACGCACTGAGCTGCTATTTCAGGCGCGAGGCCGACAACGCTTCGGTCATGCGCGTGATGGCGAAGCTCGATCGGCCGTTGCCGCGCCAGAAGCGTGTGGCGCGCTGGCCCCAGCTTCTGCTCGACTGGCAACTCGACCTGGCCTGGCCGCGTCTCGCCGCGCTCGCCTGCTGCGCCGCGCTCGGCTTTGCTGTCGGCGCCGCCAGTCTCGACAGGCTGGGCGGGCCATTCACCACGACTGTTGACAATGACTTCGCCTCGGTCGTGTCGGAACCGGAAGCTGTGACAGGATTGCAGCCGTGAGGAGTCAACCATGAGGGGCCGCACCATGAGCGTCACCTCCGCCCCGTGGTCTGCGGCCGCGTCAGCGCCGCGCTGGCTGGTGTTCGGCTCGCTGGCGCTCAACCTGTTTTTCATCGGCATCGCAGCCGCGCTGTTGATCCGGGGTCCGGCGCCGCCATCCGACCGCAGCGTCGGGGCACGGATCGAGCGGCTGGCGGAAATCCTGCCGCCGGCGGATGGCGACCGGCTCCGCGCCCAGTTCCAGGCCGATCGCGCCGCCGTCGATCGCGCGCGGGCCGGTTACGAGCGGGCGCGCGACGGCATCAGGGAGGTGCTGCGGCGCGAGCCGTTCGATGCCGCCGCGCTGCAGGATGCGATGAACCGGACGCGCGCGGCGCGGCAGGATTTCGACGTGGTGCTGCAGGGGGTCCTTGCGAAGGCGGCGGCGGCGATGTCGCCCGCCGGGCGGCAAAGGCTGGCGGAATGGCCGCCAGGCCCGCAGCAGCCGCGGCACTAGAGGTGGTTGAGGAACTTTTCGGTCAAGGTGGTGGTAGTCGGGACGTTGCAGGCATGGATTTCCGGTTCAAGGTGACGAGCGTTCCAGTGTTGCGTGCGCGCAGCGCGTCGGTTGTGGCCGCGATCGTGCTGGCGCAGCCGCTGGCCGGTTGCCTGCTCGCCACCGACAAGGTCGATCCGGCCATCGACATTCCTGCCGCGTATGACGCCGGACCGCATACACGCCATGCCGCCGAGGCAGCGCTGCCGCCGCTCGACTGGTGGCGCTCGTTCCGTTCGCGCGAGCTCAGCGCGATCATCGAGCAGGCGCGTGAATCCAATCTCGACATCGCCGCGGCGGTGGCGCGCATCGTGCAGGCCGATGCCCAGTCGCGCATCGCCGGCGCGGCGCTGCTGCCGCAGCTCGACGGCGGCGGCGACGTGACCGGCTCGAAGAGCTCGCAGAACATCAACAACACCGGAATCGGCGGCGGCGGCAGCGTCGGCGGCGGCAAGCAGCGCACCGTCTACAGCGCCTCGTTGACCGCAAGCTAAGAGATCGCCTTCTGGGGCAAGAACCGCGCCGCGCTGCGCAGCGCCGAGGAGACCGCGGCGGCGGCGCGCTATGACCGTGAAGTGGTCGCGCTCGCGACCGAAGCGACGGCCGCCAACGCCTATTTCAACGTGCTGGCGGCGCAGGACCGGCTGCGCGTCGCCCGCGACAACCTGGCGAGCGCCCGCCGCGTGCTCGACCTCATCAAGCAGCGGCTCGAGGCCGGCACCGCATCCGAACTCGAGACCTCGCAGCAGGAAAGCCTGGTCAACAACGTGCGCGCCCTCATCCCGCCGCTGGAGCAAACGCTGCGCCAGAACAAGGTGGCGCTGGCGGTGCTCCTCGGCTTGCCGCCGGAGCGGGTGACGATCGACGGCGGCAGCCTGCGCGCGGTCGCCATTCCGCGGGTGACGCCGGGCCTGCCATCCGAGCTGATCGCGCAGCGTCCCGACATCCGGGAGGCCGAGGCGCAACTGGCCGCCGCCAGCGCCGATGTCGAGAACGCCCGCGCGCAGCTGTTGCCGAGCTTCACCCTGACCGGCACCGGCGGCTACGAGAGCTCGGTGCTGAAGACGCTGTTCGAGCCGCAGTCGGCCTTCTACAACCTCGCGGCCGGCGTAACCCAGCCGATCTTCGAAGGCGGCCGGCTGACCGGCAATGTCGACCTGCAGAAGGGCCGGCAGGACGAATTGCTGCAAAACTACCGCAAGGCGGTGATCGCCGGCTTCGGCGACGTCGAGAACGCCCTCAACGCCATCCGGCAGACGACGGCAGCCGAGCGGATCGAAGCGGAAGTCGTCGCCAGCTCGCGCAAGGCCTTCGACATCTCCGAGCAGCGGCTCCGGGAAGGCACCGTAGACCTCGTCACGGTGCTCAACACGCAGCAGACGCTGTTCCAGGCGCAGGACGCCCTGGCGCAGGCCCGCCTCGCCCGGTTGCAGGCGATTGTCAGCCTTTATCAGGCGCTTGGCGGCGGCTGGCTGCCCAAACCGGTGGAGACCGCCGATGCACGGTAAGGCTCCGGTTCCGGTCAAGGCCCGCGCCAGCACGACGCGCCGCGTCGTGGCCTGGCTGGTGGTGCTGCTCGCGCTCGCCGGCATCGGCTACTATTTCTGGGCCGGCGGCGCCGAGCAGGCGCGCCGCTCCGCGGGCGGCCGCTTCATGACCGAAGGGCCGGTTCCGGTCGTCGCCGTCCCCGCCAAGCGCGCCGACGTCCCCCTTTATCTCGATGCGGTCGGCACGACGCGCGCGCTCAACACCGTCACGGTGCGGCCGCAGGTCGACGGCAAGCTCATCAGCGTCAACTTCAAGGAAGGCGACGACGTCAAGAAGGGCGACGTGCTGGCGCAGATCGATCCGACGACCTACCAGGCCGCACTCGATCAGGCAGTGGCCAAGAAGGCGCAGGACGAGGCCCAGCTTGCCAACGCCAGAAACGACCTCGACCGCTACGAACGGCTGGCGGCGACCAATGCGATCAACCGCCAGCAGGCCGACACCCAGAAGGCGCTGGTCGCGCAATATGCTGCGCTGGTTC
Source organism: uncultured Undibacter sp. (assembly GCA_964576085.1). Taxonomy (GTDB): domain Bacteria; phylum Pseudomonadota; class Alphaproteobacteria; order Rhizobiales; family Xanthobacteraceae; genus Pseudolabrys. Next base: position 15,030 of record CAZNTY010000152.1, read on the forward strand.
AGGCCGACCAGGCGGCGATCGAGAACGCCCAGGCGATGCTCGGCTACACCAAGATCGTCGCGCCGATCGACGGACGTACCGGCATCCGCCAAGTCGACGCCGGCAACATCGTGCACGCCAGCGACACCAGCGGCATCGTGGTGATTACGCAAATCACGCCGATCGCGGTGCTGTTCAACCTGCCGCAGCAGGACCTCGGCCGGGTCAACGCCGCCTTCGCGAAAGGCCCGCTGCCGGTGGATGCATTACGCTCGGATACCGACGCGGTGATCGCACATGGCGCGCTCACCGTCGTCGACAACCAGGTCGACCAGTCGACTGGCACGGTGAAGCTCAAGGCCGAATTTCCAAATCCGGAGCTCCAGCTCTGGCCCGGCCAGTTCCTCAACGTCCGGCTGCTCATCAATACGCTGAAGCAGGTGGTCGTGATTCCGACCGGCGCGGTGCAGCGCGGGCCGAAAGGCACGTTCGTCTACGTCGTCAAGGACGACAACACGGTCGCCATGCAAGCCGTGACGGTGCAGGAGCAGGACGAAAACCAGGCCGTGATCTCGAGCGGCGTGGAGCCGCCACAGCGTGTCGTCACCACGGGTTTTGCCCGGCTGAGCGAGGGCACCAAGGTCACCGCCAGCGCGCCGGGCGAGCCCACGCCGGCACCAACCCAACAGCGGGGCCGTAATCGCGCGCCGGGTCAGACCGGCGGCGGCCGGTAAGGTCAAGTCATGACGGTCTCGGGTTTGATGACTTACCTCCGTTCGTCCTCCCGAAAACGGGAACCGAGAGGCCAAAACACAGGGTGCGTCTTCGTGCCCCTGGATTCCAGCTTTGGCGGGAATGACCAGAGAAGTCACTCAACCCGAATAAATTTGGCTGGCTCGAGATGAGCGTCTCCTCGCCCTTCATCCGGCGACCGATCGCGACCTCGCTCCTCGGCATCGCGGTGATGCTGGGCGGCGCGCTCGGCTACTGGTGGCTGCCGGTGTCGGCGCTGCCGCAGGTCGACTTTCCGACCATCCAGGTGACGACGCAGCTGCCCGGCGCCAATCCCGACACCATCGCCTCGCTGGTGACGGCGCCGCTCGAGCGCCAGTTCGGGCAGATTCCGTCGCTGTCGACCATGTATTCGTCGAGCTCGTTCGGCATCAGCCAGGTGACGCTGCAGTTCGACCTCAGCCGCGACATCGACGATGCCGCGCAGGACGTCCAGTCGGCAATCAACGCTGCCGCCTCGACGCTGCCGCGCAACCTGCCCTACCCGCCGCTCTACTCGAAGATCAACCCGGCCGACGTGCCGATCATCACGCTGGCGCTGACTTCCGACACCATCACGGTGCGGTCGCTCAGCGACATCGCCGATACCATCATGGCGCCGCGGCTGTCTGAACTCACGGGCGTCGGTCATGTCTCGGTGCAGGGCGGGCTGCGCCCGGCAATCCGCATCCAGGCCGACCTGTCGCGGCTCGCGGCCTACGGCATCGGGCTCGAAGACCTGCGCACCGCGATCGTCGGCGCCAACGTCGCCGGCGCCAAAGGCTCGCTCGACGGCGCGCAGCAGTCCTACACTATCGCCGCCAACGACCAGATCACCAGTGTCGACGTCTACAAGTCGGTGATCGTGGCCTATCGCAACGGCGCGCCGGTGCTGCTCAGCGACGTCGCCGACGTGATGGAAGGCCTCGAGAACACCAAGGTCGGCGCCTGGTATCGCGGTCAGCAGGCGGTGGTTGTCGACGTGCAGCGCCAGCCCGGCGCCAACGTGATCGACACCGTCAAGCTGGTACGGGCCGAACTGCCGCGGCTGCAGCGCACGATGCCGGCCGGCGTTCGCCTTACCGTCGTCAGCGACCGCACCGACACCATCCGCGCCTCGATTCACGACGTGCAATTTACGCTGATGCTCAGCGTCGTGCTGGTCGTGCTCGTGGTGCTGATTTTCCTGCGCACGATCCGCGCCACCATCATCGCCGGCGTGGCACTGCCGCTGTCGTTGATCGCGACCTTCGGCGTGATGTGGTTTTGCGGCTTCTCGCTCGACAACCTGTCGCTGATGGCGCTCACCATCGGCACCGGCTTCGTGGTCGACGACGCCATCGTGATGATCGAGAACATCGTGCGCCACATCGAGAATGGCGAGAGGCCGCTCGACGCCGCCCTGCGCGGCGCCGGCGAGATCGGCTTCACCGTGATATCACTGACCCTATCGCTGATCGCGGTGTTCATCCCGCTGCTGTTTATGACCGGGCTGGTCGGCCGCATGTTCCGCGAGTTTGCGCTGACGCTCACCATCGCCGTCGTCGCCTCCGCGGTAATCTCGCTGACGCTGACGCCGATGATGTGCGCGCGGCTGCTACGGCGCGGCCACGCCAGCGATAACGCAGTCGGCCGCTGGTTCAACAACGCGGTCGAGCGCACGGTCGAAGGCTACCGGGCAAGCCTCGAATGGGTCCTCCGCCGCCAGTTCGCGACGCTGATGGTCACGTTGATCACGCTGGCCGCGACCGTGCTGCTCTACCTCGCCAGTCCCAAAGGCTTCCTGCCCTCGCAGGACACCGGCCTGATCACCGCCGTGACCGAGGCGGGCACTGACGTGTCGTTCGACGAGATGCAGCGCCAGCAGGAGGCGGTCGAGGCGGCGATCGCGGACGATCCCGCCGTCGCCGGCATCGTCTCGGTAATCGGCGTCAGCCCGATCAATCCGACCCCGAACGCCGGACGGCTGTCGATCACCCTCAAGCCGCGCGAGGAACGCAGCGACCGCGTCGGCGCCATCATCGCGCGCCTCAAGCGCAAGGTGGCGCCGATCCCTGGCATGACGGTCTATTTCCAGGCGGCGCAGGACATCCAGATTTCCACCCGGGCGAGCCGCGCACAATATCAATACACGCTGACCGGCACCGACGCGCAGGAGGTCACGGACTGGGGCGACCGGCTGGCCAAGGCACTGCGCGGCAACCCGGCGCTGCGCGAGGTCGCCTCCGAGGCACAGGAAGGCGCGCCACGCATCAACGTGGACATCGATCGCGAGAAGGCCGGCCGCCTCGGCATCTCGATGCAGACCGTCACCGATACGCTCTACGACGCGTTCGGCCAGCGCCAGATTTCGACGATCTATGCGCAGGCCAACCAGTACCGCGTCATTCTCGAGGCACAGCCGCACTACCAGCAGGACCCGACCGCGCTGTCGAAGATCTACGTCACCGGCAGCTCGACCTCGACCGGCACCACGCCGACCGTCGGCAACACGACGCAGGGCTCGACCAATACCAACACCACCTCGACGCCGAACGCCGTCACCGGCTCGGCGCAGGTGCCGCTCGCGGCTTTCGCACGCTTCGTGCATACGGCAGCGCCGCTGGTGATCGCGCACCAGGAGCAATTCCCATCGGTGACCATCAGTTTCGACCTCGCGCCCTGGGCGGCGCTGAGCGACGCGGTCGCCGCGATCAATGCCGCGCAGCGCGACATCGGCATGCCGGCCTCGGTGATCGGCAGCTACTCGGGCGATGCCGCGGAGTTCGCGCGCTCGCTGGCCGGCGAGCCGTGGCTGATCCTCGCCGCCGTCATCGCCATCTACATCGTGCTGGGCGTGCTCTACGAAAGTTTCATTCACCCATTGACCATCCTGTCGACGCTGCCGTCGGCCGGCGTCGGCGCGCTGCTCGCACTGATGCTGTTCGGCTACGACCTGTCGGTGATCGCGTTGATCGGTATCGTGCTGCTGATGGGCATCGTGAAGAAGAACGCACTCATGATGATCGACTTTGCGCTCGACGCCGAGCGCGAAGAAGG
>CAZNTY010000153.1:0-3641 GCA_964576085.1 uncultured Undibacter sp.
CGATCCACCGGATGCTGCGCGCGTTCCTGCCGGCGATGCTGAAAAACGGCGGCGGTTCGATCATCAACATCGCGTCGGTCGCGTCATCGGTGCGCGGCCTGCCCAACCGCTACGTTTATGGGGCGAGCAAGGCGGCGATCATCGGCCTGACCAAGGCGGTCGCCGCCGATTTCGTGCGCAAGGGCATCCGCGCCAACGCGATCTGCCCCGGCACCATCCAGTCGCCGTCGCTCGACGAGCGCGTTTCGGTCAACGCCAAGAAAAGCGGCAAGTCGGTCAAGGCGGTGCGGCAGGACTTCATCGACCGCCAGCCGATCGGGCGGCTCGGCACGCCGGAAGAGATTGCGGCCGGCGCGGTGTGGCTCGCTTCGGATGAGTCGTCTTATTACACCGGACAGACGATGCAGATCGACGGCGGCATGACGACGTAACCATTGCCGCCGTCCAACACCCTTCGTCCCGCCGGGTGATCAGATCACACCCAAGGCACGCATGCCTTCGGCCACGCGCTCGAAACCCGCAATGTTGGCGCCGAGAACATAATTGCCAGGCGCGCCATATTCGTCCGCGGTCTCGGCACACGTGTCGTGAATGTTGTGCATGATCTGGGCCAGCCGCGCCTCGGTCTGCTCGAACGTCCAGCTGTCACGCGAGGCGTTCTGCTGCATCTCGAGCGCCGAGGTGGCCACGCCTCCGGCATTGGCCGCCTTGCCCGGCGCAAACAGCACGCCGGCGTCCTGGAAAATATGCACCGCTTCCGGCGTGCAGGGCATGTTCGCTCCCTCCCCGACCGCGATCACCTTGTTCTTCACAAGCGTTCGTGCGTCCTTGCCGGTCAGCTCGTTCTGGGTCGCGGAGGGCATCGCGATGTCGCACGGCACCTCCCAGATCGACGCGTTCTCGATATAGTAAGCTCCGGCGCCTTTCAGCCGCGCATACTGGGAAATCCGTTCGCGGCGCACTTCCTTGATCTCTTTGACCAGGGCGAGATCGATGCCGCTCTCGTCAACGACATAGCCGTTTGAATCCGAGCAGGCCACGACCTTGCCGCCGAAGGCCATGATCTTTTCCATCGTGTAGATGGCCACGTTCCCCGACCCCGACACCACCGCGCGCTTGCCGGCGAAATCGGCGCGCCTGGTGGCGAGCATGCGCTCCACGAAATACACCGCGCCATAGCCTGTCGCTTCCGTGCGGGCGCGGGAGCCGCCGTAAACCAGCCCCTTTCCGGTGAGCACGCCGGCTTCATAGCGGTTGGTCAGGCGCTTGTATTGTCCGAACAGGTAGCCGATCTCACGCCCGCCGACGCCGATGTCGCCCGCCGGCACGTCGATGTATTCGCCGAGGTGGCGGTACAATTCGGTCATGAAGGACTGGCAGAAGCGCATGATCTCGCCATTCGAGCGGCCGCGCGGGTCGAAATCGGAGCCGCCCTTGCCGCCGCCGATCGGAAGCCCGGTCAGCGCGTTCTTGAACGTCTGCTCGAAACCCAGAAACTTGATGATGCCGAGGTTGACCGAGGGGTGAAACCGCAGACCCCCCTTGTATGGCCCAAGCGCGGAATTGAATTGCACCCGGAAGCCACGGTTGATCTGGACTCGACCTTGGTCGTCGATCCAGGGAACACGAAAGATGATCTGGCGTTCGGGTTCACAGAGCCGCTCGATCAGCGCATCGTTGGCGTAATCCGGATGTTTGGCCATGACGCGGCCAAGGCTTTCCAGCACCTCGCGCACGGCCTGGTGGAATTCCGGCTCGCCGGCATTGCGGCGCAGAACCTCGGCAAGAATTGGCTCAAGTTTTTCATCGATCTGGGTCAAAGGCATGATTCTCGTGGGGTGATGCAGTATTTCAACGAAGGGAGATGGCTCGCTCTCTTATTCTCGAAGCGAGCGGTCATGCAACAAAAAGGACATGCGCCATTCGTCGCGGCCAAGAATTGCCGTCAGCCGGCCTCATTGCCGCGATCGGTTCAGCCGCAAAGCGGGCAGATTTCAACCGCGGCTTTCTTACGGATGACTGGCTGCGCGGTGACCGGCTTCGCCGGCCTGGACGCAGGTTCTTGTGCCGGACATCTCGCTGAGGGAGGCACTGTGCCTTCCTAAACGAGATGGCCGGGACGAGCCCGGCCATGACGCGGATAGGAGGTGCGTTCGTAACGAGCTACAGGACCAGGTTGGTCGCCGGATCGATCAGGTGCATATGGTCGAGATTGGCGCGCAGCTGCATGGTTTCGCCAGGCGCCTTGGCGGCGGTGGGCTCGACGCGACCACAGACCTCGGTGCCGTCGATCCTGAAGAACACCATCGTCTCCATGCCCATCGGCTCGACCACGTCGAGCACGGCGGGGAACTCGTGCCCGCCCCCGCCGCCGTCGTGGCCGCGCGTCTCGGTGATGTGCTCCGGCCGCAGGCCGAACAGCACCTCCTTGCCGGCGAAGCCGCGATACCGGGCGGCGCGCGCCTCCGGCACGGGCATCGACAGCCTGTCCGAAAGCCGGACTGCCAGCCCGCTGCCGCTGCTCTCGAGCTTCGCCGGGATGAAGTTCATCGCCGGAGAGCCGATGAAGCCGGCGACAAACCGGGTCTTCGGATGATGGTAGAGATCGTTCGGCGTGCCGATCTGCTCGATCCGGCCACCGTTCATCACCACCACGCGGTCGGCCAGCGTCATCGCCTCGACCTGGTCGTGCGTGACATAGACCGTCGTGGTCTTCACCTTCTGGTGCACGCGCTTGATCTCGGTGCGCATCTGCACGCGCAGCTTGGCGTCGAGGTTCGACAGCGGCTCGTCGAACAGGAACACCTTGGGGTTGCGCACGATGGCGCGCCCCATCGCGACACGCTGCCGCTGGCCGCCCGACAGCGCCTTCGGCCGCCGGTCGAGCAGCTCGGCGATGTCGAGAATGCGGGCGGCATTGTCGACCCGCGCCTTGATCTCGCTCTTGGGAAATTTCCGCAGCCGCAGGCCGAACGACATGTTCTCGGCGACCGTCATGTGCGGATAGAGCGCATAATTCTGGAACACCATCGCGATGTCGCGGTCCTTCGGCGGCAGGTCGTTCACCACCTCGCCGCCGATCTCGATCTCGCCGGAGGTGATCTCCTCGAGCCCGGCGATCATGCGCAGCGTCGTCGACTTGCCGCAGCCCGACGGCCCGACCAGCACCAGGAACTCGTGGTTCGGAATATCGAGATTGACGTCCCTGACGGCGACCACGTCGCCGTAGGCTTTCACGACATTCCGCAATGCGACTTCAGCCATTGTTCTGTCCTCTAGCGGCGCGCGACTAAGCCGCAGGCTCGCACCTGCCCGCTCCGCGTTTAGCCTTTTGTTGCACCGGCGGTGAGACCGGCGATGTAGTAGTCCATCAGAAACGCGTAGATGACAAGCGGCGGCGCCGCAGCGAGCAGCGCGCCGGCCATCAGCATGCCCCACTTGTAGACGTCGCCGCGGATCAGGCTCGTCACCGTGCCGACGGTCAACACCTGCTGATCAGACGAATACAGGAACGCCATCGGATAGACGAAGGCCGCCCATGACACGGTGAAGGCGAAGATCATCGCCGCGATGATGCCGGGCAGCGCCACCGGGATGAAGATCTTGAACAGCATCTGCATGTGGCCGGCGCCGTCGATCAG
>CAZNTY010000154.1:0-12699 GCA_964576085.1 uncultured Undibacter sp.
AAGGCGTGCGCGCGGCCTCGCTCGCTTATTTCGGCAAGGAGCCGAAGCGCCTCACGCTCGGCGAGGCAGCGCTGCTGGTCGCGCTGCCGCAATCGCCCGAATTGCGGCGGCCGGACCGTCATGCCGAGGCGGCCCGCGCAGCGCGCGACCGCGTGCTCGACCGTGCGGCCAAGGCCGGCGCGGTGCCGCGCGACGAGATCGCGCGCGCGAAAGCCGAGGCGGTGCCGAATGCCCGCAAGCCGATGCCGGTGTTCGCGCCGCACGCGGCCGACCATGTGGTTATGGCCGAGCCGTCGACGACAGTGCATCGCCTCACAATCGATCTGAATTTGCAGAAGCGGCTCGAGGCGCTGGCGCGGGAGCGTGCCCAGGCGTTGGGGCCGGACATTTCGGTTGCGATCCTCGCGGTCGACAATGCGAGCGGTGAGGTGCGTGCCCGCGTCGCGTCGGCCGACTATTTCGACACGCGCCGCGCCGGGCAGGTCGACATGACGACCGCGGTGCGCTCGCCCGGCTCGACGCTCAAGCCGTTCATCTACGGTCTGGCGTTCGAGGACGGCTTCCTGCATCCCGAGACGCTGATCGACGACCGGCCGGCGCGCTACGGCAATTACGCACCGGAGAACTTCGACCTGACGTTCCAGGGGACGGTGAGCGTGCGCAAGGCGTTGCAACTGTCGCTCAACGTGCCGGCAATCGCCGTGCTCGACCGGCTCGGCACGTCGCGCCTGGCGGCGCGGCTGGCGCAGGCCGGCGCGCATCTTGTTTTGCCGCAGAACGAGGCACCCGGCCTCGCAATGGGACTCGGTGGCGTCGGCATCACGCTCGAAGACCTCACGATGCTTTATCACGGCCTCGCGGCCGGCGGCATTGCAGCGCCGCTGCGCGAGCGCGCAACCGAGGAGGCCGGCGCGCGACGGCTGATCGATCCGGTGGCGGCCTGGTACGTCGGCAACATCCTGTTCGGCGCGCCGCCGCCCGACAACGCGCCGCACGGCCGGATCGCGTTCAAGACCGGCACCTCCTACGGCTATCGCGACGCCTGGGCGGTCGGCTTTGACGGCCGCATGACCATCGGCGTCTGGGTCGGGCGGCCGGACGGCGCGCCGGTCGCCGGGCTTGTGGGCCGCGCGAGCGCGGCGCCGATCCTGTTCGATGCCTTCGCCCGCAGCGGTTTCGCGCCCGCGCCGTTGCCGCCGGCGCCGAAGGGCGTGCTGCTGGTGACCAACAGCCGCCTGCCGCCGCCGCTGCAGCGTTACCGCACCGATGGCGCACTCGCGGCGGCCGATCCGCCCCGCATCATGTTCCCGCCGGATGGAGCGCGGCTTGAGATGGCCGGTGGCGATCCATTGGCGCTCAAGGTGACAGGCGGGCGCGGCGCGCTCACCGTGCTGCTCAACGGCATGCCGGCCGCGGCGCCGACCCAGCGCCGGACCCTGTTCGTCAGGCCCGACGGCCGCGGCTTTACCCGGCTCACGGTGATGGATGCGCGCGGCGGTTCCGACAGCGTCACCGTGCGACTCCAGTGACACCACCGTTCATTGCGTCGTAACGGCTTTTCTCTATCGTCTCGGCAATGAGGGCGGGGGCGGCAAACGGACATTGGATGCGCTGCGTCGCCACGCGCGTTGGCATGGCGCTGCGGCAGGCGGTCCGGCGGCCGCGCGGGGCCATGCCGCCGCCGTCGCGCCATTTTGTCGCAACCGGAATCGCCGGCTTTCTCGCGCTGTTCGCCGTCGTGATGGTGCTGTTCGATGCGCCGGCCATTCTCGCGGCCCGCGGCCTGCCGACGGCTTTGGTCGCCGCGTTTCGCGCCGTCACCGGCTTCGGCCGCGCCGGTCTTTTTCTTTATCCACTCGGTGCATTGATGGCGATCCTGCTGCTCGCGCCGCGCGGCTTGCCGCGCGCGGCGCGGGGGACGCTCGCCTCCGTTTTTGCCCGCGCCGGATTCCTGTTTTTCGCAATCGGCATTCCGTTCTGGTTCAACACCACCATCAAGCAGGTGATCGGTCGCGCGCGGCCTTTCGTCGGCGGCAGCGCCAATCCGTATCTCTATCATCCGTTCAGTTGGGGTCCGGAATATGCCAGCCTGCCGTCGAACCACGCCGCGACCGTCTGCGCCGCGGCAGTCGCGATCGGCGCGCTGTGGCCACGCGCGCGGATCGTCATGTGGCTCTATGCGGCCGTGATCATGATAAGCCGTATCGTCATCGTCGCGCATCACCCGAGCGACGTGCTGGCCGGCGCGGCGGTCGGCGTGTGCGGCGCGCTGCTGGTCCGAAATTATTTCGCCGCGCGGCGGCTCGTGTTCGGCGTCACGCCGCAGGGCGCCGTTACGGCGTTCGCCGGACCATCGTGGCGGCGCATCGTGGCTGCCATACGCGCGCTGATGCCGCCTCGTTAGGCCGCGGCCATCGCGGCGAAACCGCGGTCGAGGTCGGCGATCAGGTCGTCGGGATCTTCGAGGCCGATATGAAAGCGCAGCGTCGGTCCGCCGGGCGCCCATTTCGTGGCGGTGCGGTATTCGGCGCAATCGAACGAGATCACCAGGCTCTCGTAACCACCCCATGAATAGCCCATGCCGAACAGCGCCAGCGAGTCCATGAAGGCATGGACCTTCTTCTCGTTCACCGGCTTGAGCGTCAGGCTGAACAGGCCGCTGGCGCCGCTGAAATCACGCTTCCAGATCGCATGGCCCGGATCGCTTTCGAGCGCCGGATGCATCACGCGCAGAACCTCGGGGCGCGCGGCGAACCAGCGCGCCACCTTCAGGCCGCTCTCGTGATGGCGCGCGAGCCGCACGCCCATCGTGCGCAGCCCGCGCAAGGCGAGGTAAACGTCATCGGGCCCGGCACACAGGCCGAGCGTGTTGAACGTGTCCTTGAGTTGCGTCGCGGTCTTCGCGTTGGCTGAGACCGTGCCAAACATGATATCGGAATGGCCGCCGATGTATTTGGTGCCGGCTTGAATCGAGAGATCGACGCCTTTCTCGAGCGCGGGGAAATAGAGCGGCGTCGCCCACGTATTGTCCATCAGCACCAGCGCGCCCTTGTCATGCGCGACCGCGGCGATGGCCGGAATGTCCTGCATCTCGAAGCTCTGCGAGCCGGGCGCCTCGACGAACACCGCGCGCGTGGTGGGCTTGAACAGGCTGGCGATCCGGTCGCCGATCAGCGGATCATAGTAGGTCGTTTCGACGCCGAGCCGCTTGAGGATCGAGTCGCAGAAATTCCGCGTCGGCCGGTAGACGCTGTCGGTGACCAGGATGTGATCGCCCGCGCGAACGACCGACAGCAGGGCGGTGGCGACGGCATTCATGCCGGACGGCACCAGCACGACGCCGGCGCATTGGGGGCCCTCGGTCGCGACGATCGCCTGCTCCAGCGCCTCGGTGGTCGGCGTGCCGCGGCGGCCATAGACGTAACGCGCCCGATGCGCGACCTGATCGGCTGCCGTGGGATAGAGCACGGTCGACGCATGATAGACCGGCGGATTGACGAAACCGTAATAGGCCTGCGGATCGCGGCCGCCGGTGACGAGACGGGTCGTCGGTTTGAGGGGATAGTCGGTTTTCTTTGCCATGTGCGGATTTATGCGGCTGGCGTGCCAAAAAAAGCGGCGCAAAGGTCAATTTCCGCTGTTATGCGCGCAAGCGTCAACCCCTTGACCTCGATCAATGATCGTTCTGTGATGGCGGCGAGGGCGAGTGGGAGTAATGAATGATCCGGCCGTGTGTGGGGACACTTTCGGACGAGACTGGCCAGATCGGCTTCGCGCACTCATCGGCTGTAGGCAACCGTCGCTTTCCTCAACGAGCGGAAGCGCCGACAGCGCAAGGCGACATATGAACCGAAAAGGCTGTATCATGAAACGCGTCATCAACATTCTTGCACTTGTGGCGGCGACGATCGGCATTGCCGCATCGGCGGCATCCGCCCAGACACTCAACACGGTCAAGCAGCGCGGCGTTCTCAACTGCGGCGCCAACGGGCAACTCGCCGGGTTCGGCCTGCCGGACGCGCAGGGCAACTGGACCGGCCTCGACGTCGATTTCTGCCGGGCGGTTGCCGCGGCGGTTCTGGGCGATGCCAAAAAAGTGAAGTTCGTCCCGCTGACGGCAAAGGACCGCTTTACGGCCTTGCAGTCGGGCGACGTTGATGTGCTCGCGCGCAACACGACGTGGACCTCCTCGCGCGACACCTCGCTCGGCCTCAACTTCACCGGCGTCAACTACTACGACGGCCAGGGCTTCATGGTGCGCAAGTCATTGAAGGTGAATTCGGCACTCGAGCTCAACGGCGCCTCGGTCTGCGTGCAGCAGGGCACCACCACCGAGCTCAACCTCGCTGACTACTTCCGCGCCAACAAGATGCAGCTCAAGTCGGTGACGTTCGCCGACGCCAACCAGACCGTCAAAGCCTATGACGCCGGACGCTGTGACGCGTTCACCACCGACGCATCGGGCCTCTATTCGGAGCGCCTGCGGCTCGCCAACCCGGACGACCACATCGTGTTGCCCGAGATCATCTCCAAGGAGCCGCTTGGCCCGTCAGTCCGTCACGGTGATGACCAGTGGTTCGACATCGTGAAATGGGTGCATTTCGCAATGGTCGATGCCGAGGACCTTGGCGTGACGTCGAAAAATTTGGACGAGATGCTCAAGTCCACCAATCCGGAGATCAAGCGGCTGCTCGGTACCGAAGGCAACTACGGCGAGCAGCTCGGCCTGAGCAAGGATTGGGCCGTCAACATCGTCAAGCAGGTCGGTAACTACGGCGAAGTCTTCGACCGCAACGTCGGCGAAGGCTCTCCGCTGAAGATTTCGCGCGGCTTGAACCGGCTCTGGACCAAGGGCGGCATCATGTACGCGCCGCCGGTGCGCTGAGAGACGACGTGAAACGGCCGCGGGCCAGGCCCGGTCCGCGGCCGATGACGGGAGACGCTCGGCGTCATAACGGGCGCTTCCGGTGAGGGGATAATGGCGGTCGAGAGTGCCTCGGCGTCACCGGCCCGCGTCCCGTTCTACAACGATCCGCGGGTTCGGAGCGTCGGCTATCAGCTTGTGCTGTGCCTGGTCGTGGGCCTGCTGGCCTATGGCGCGATCAGCAATGCGGTCGACAATCTCCAGCGCGCGCATATCGCCTCCGGCTTCGGCTTCTGGGACCAGATCGCCGGGTTCGATATCTCCCAGACCCTGATCGAGTTCAGCGCCTCGACGTCGAGCTACGGGCGGGCGTTCTGGGTCGGGCTCCTCAATACGCTGCTGGTCGCCGGCCTCGGCATCATCTTCGCGACGATCCTCGGCTTCACCGTCGGCATCTGCCGGCTGTCGTCGAACTGGCTGCTTGCGCGGGTGGCGGCCGGCTATGTCGAACTGATCCGCAACATTCCGCTGCTGCTGCAATTGCTGTTCTGGTACAACGCCGTGCTCAAGGCGCTGCCCGACATTCGCGAGAGCCACAGGTTCCTGGGCAGTTTTTTGAACAACCGCGGACTATTCCTGCCGCAGCCGGTGGCCGAGGCCGGATTCGGCTGGGTCGAACTGGCATTCATTGCCGGTATCCTGGTGTCGATCGGATTTTATGTCTGGGCGCGGCGGCGCCAGATGGCGACCGGCCAGCAGGCTCCGGTGCTGTGGGTGACGCTCGGGCTCGTTATCGTCCTGCCGCTGGTCGTTTTTGCGCTGGCCGGGTTCCCGCTGCAGTTTGAATATCCGACGCTCGGCCGCTTCAATCTCAACGGCGGCCTCGCGGTGCAGCCCGAGTTTGCCGCGCTACTCCTCGGCATCGTCATCTACACCGCGGCCTTCATCGCCGAAGTGGTGCGCGCCGGCATCCTGGCGGTATCGCGCGGGCAGACCGAGGCGGCTTATTCGCTCGGCCTGCGGCCGCAACCGACCCTGCGGCTGATCATCGTGCCGCAGGCGATGCGCGTGATCATTCCGCCGCTGACCAGCCAGTATCTCAACCTGATCAAGAACTCCTCGCTTGCGGTGGCGATCGGCTATCCGGACCTGGTGCAGGTGTTCACCGGCACGGTGCTCAACCAGACCGGGCAGGCGGTCGAAGTCATCGTCATCACGATGGCGGTCTATCTCTCGATCAGCCTTGTGACCTCGCTGGCGATGAACATCTACAACAGCCGCGTCGCGCTGGTGGAGCGATGAGGGCCTCGCCATGACGATGTCCGAAGGCGAACTGGCGATCGCAGACGTCCGCTATCTTCAGCGCGAGGCCATCGCGCCACAGCCGCCGCCGGCGGCCATGACCGGCGTGGTCGGCTGGGTCCGCGCCAACCTGCTGTCGACATGGTTCAACGTCACGCTCACGGTCATCGTCGGGCTGCTGATCCTGTGGGCGGTGCCCAACGTCCTCGACTTCCTGTTCTTCGACGCGGTCTGGACCGGCCATGATCGCGAGGCCTGCATCTACACGGCCGAGCACCCGAACGTCGGCGCCTGCTGGCCGTTCGTCTGGGACCGCCTGTCGTATTTCGTCTACGGCTCGTATCCGATCCCGGAACGCTGGCGTGTCGACGTCTTCTTCGCGATGCTCGCGGTCGGCGTCGTCTGGCTGCTGTGGCTCAACGCCCCGCGCCGCGATCTCGGCGCGGTTTATTTCTTTGTGGTGCTGCCGGTCTGCTCCTATATCCTGCTGCACGGTCTTGAAGGCGTGCTCTATATCGTCGACACCGCGCTGTGGGGCGGCGTGCTGGTGACGATCGTCGTGGCCTCCGTCGGCATCGTGGTGTCGCTGCCGCTCGGCGTCCTGCTGGCGCTCGGCCGGCGCTCGAAAATGCCGATCGTCAAGACCCTGTCGGTGATGTTCATCGAATTCGTCCGCGGCGTGCCGCTGATCACGGTGCTTTTCATGGCGAGCGTCATGCTGCCGCTGTTCGTGCCCGACGCCTATTCGCCCGACAAATTGCTGCGCGCGCTGGTCGGCATCGCGCTGTTCGCGTCAGCCTACATGGCCGAGGTCGTGCGCGCCGGCCTCGCCGCCATCCCGAAAGGGCAGTTCGAGGGGGCAATGGCGGTCGGGCTCGGCTATCGCCAGATGATGCAGCTCATCATCCTGCCGCAGGCGCTCAAGATCACGATCCCGAATATCGTGAATACCTATATCGGCCTGTTCAAGGACACGACACTGGTCTTCATCGTCGGCCTGTTCGACCTGGTCAAGACCATCGAGGTCGCGCGCATCGACCCGCAGTGGGCGGCGCCGACCACCAGCACGACTGGATACGCGGTGGCCGCGATGTTCTATTTCGTGTTCTGCTACGGGATGTCGCGCTACGCGCGGGCGACGGAAGCGCGTCTGTCGAAGGCCGAGAAACGGTGAGGTAAGGGAATGGAAGCAGCAGTGACAAGCGGCACCTCGCGGCCGACCGCGCTCAAGCCGACGGCCCTCAAGAATGAGGTCGCCATCCAGTTGGTCAACGTGAACAAGTGGTACGGCGAGTTCCACGTGCTGCGCGACATCAATATGATGGTCCGGCGCGGCGAGCGCATCGTCATCTGCGGCCCGTCCGGCTCCGGGAAGTCGACTATGATCCGCTGCATCAACCGCCTTGAGGAGCATCAGCGGGGCCAGATCATCGTCGACGGCGTCGAGCTCACCAATGATCTGAAGAAGATCGACGAAATCCGCCGCGATGTCGGCATGGTGTTCCAGCATTTCAATCTGTTTCCGCACCTCACGGTGCTGGAGAACTGCACGCTGGCGCCGATCTGGGTGCGCAAGATGCCGAAGAAGGACGCCGAGGAGGTGGCGATGCATTATCTCCACCGCGTCAAGATCCCGGAGCAGGCCGCCAAATCTCCGGGCCAGCTGTCGGGCGGCCAGCAGCAGCGGGTCGCGATCGCGCGGGCGCTCTGCATGAGCCCCAAGATCATGCTGTTCGACGAGCCGACCTCGGCGCTCGACCCGGAAATGGTCAAGGAGGTGCTCGACACGATGGTCGGGCTGGCGCAGGACGGCATGACCATGCTCTGCGTCACGCACGAGATGGGCTTCGCTCGCCAGGTCGCCAACCGCGTGGTGTTCATGGACGTGGGCCAGATCATCGAGGCCAACACGCCCGAGGAATTCTTCGCCCATCCGCAACACGAGCGGACCAAGCTGTTCCTCAGCCAGATCCTGCACTGACACGAGGCTTGTTCAGCGGCCCACTTAAAGCCGGTTCACCGGAATCTTGAGATAGTGCCGGCCGTCGGACTCGGGCGGCGGCAGCCGGCCGCCGCGCAGATTGACCTGCAGCGCGTGCAGGATCTGCTTCGGCATCGGCAGCGTCCGGTCGCGGGCGCGGCGCAGGCGCACATACTCCTCGCATGTCGGACTGTTGCCGAAATGGATGTTCTCGCGTTTTTGCTGCGCGACGGTTGATTCCCAGCGCGGCTCGCGGCCGCCTTGTCGGTAGTCGTGGCCGGTGAACAGCCGCGTCGCGTCCGGCAGCGCCAGGATCGCCATGATTGAACGGTAAAGGGTTTCGGCGTCGCCGCCGGGGAAGTCGCAGCGTGCCGAGCCGGTGTCCGGCTGGAACAGCGTGTCGTGGACGAAGACGGCGTCACCGATCACATAGGTGATCGAGGCCAGCGTATGCCCGGGCGAGAACATCACGCGGCCGGGCAGGGTGCCGACAGTGAAAGTGTCACCGTCGGCAAACAGCCGGTCCCATTGTTTGCCATCCACCGGAAAGTCCGCGATGTGATAAATGTCGCGCCACAGCGTCTGCACCTCGACGATCTTCTCGCCGATCGCGGTCTTGGCTCCGGTGCCGAGCCTGTCCTTGAGATAGGCCGCCGCCGAAAGGTGATCGGCGTGAGGATGGGTGTCGAGGATCCAGTCCACCGTGAGATTACGCTTGCCGATGTCGGCGAGCATCGCGTCGGCGCTGTCGTGCGACAGGCGCGCCGCCTTTTCGTCATAGTCGAGCACCGGATCGATGATTGCGGCATGCGCCGTCGCCGGATCGACCACGAGATAGGCGATGCTGCCGGTCGGCTCATTGTAATAGCCGGTGACGTCGGGCTTTGCGTTCATGGCCGCAACGCTAGAGCGTTTCATAGATACACGGAAGCACCTCAAGTCATGCCCGGGACAAGGCCGGGCATGACAAGTGCGGGTGGCGATTCAATAAAAAGTGGAAACGCCTTAACGGCCCATCGCCCAAATTCAAGACAGGCTCAGTCCTTCTCGACCGGCAGGTCGGGCCGCGCACCCCATTCCGACCATGACCCGTCATAGACGCGCGGGATTTTCTTCCCGATCGCGTCGAGGCCCATCGCCAGGATCACGGCCGAGACGCCGGAGCCGCAGGTCGTGATGATCGGCTTGTCGGGATCGACCCCGGCTTTCTCGAATGCCTGCGCGATGCGCTCGGGCGAAACCAGCCGGCCGTTCTCGATCAATTCCGAAGACGGCAGGTTATGCGCGCCCGGCATGTGGCCGCCGCGCAGGCCCGGCCGCGGCTCGGGCTCCCGGCCGCGGAAGCGGCCCGCCGAGCGCGCGTCGACCACCTGGGCGTCGCCGCTGTTCAGCGCCATCTGCACGTCGTCCACCATCGCGACCGCGCCGGTGTCCATCTCCGCCTTGAAGGTCGCAGCCTTGCGCCTGACCTCGCCGGCCTCGACCGGCCGGCCTTCCGCCTTCCACGCCGGCAGGCCGCCATCCAAAATGAAGACGTTCTTTGCGCCGAACACGCGGAACGTCCACCATACCCGTGGCGCCGAGAAGAAGCCGAGTCCGTCATAGACCACGATGGTGTCGGTATCGGAAATGCCGAGCGCGCCGGCGTCGGCGGCGAACTGGTCCGGCCCCGGCATCATGTGCGGCAGATCGGTCGAATGGTCGGCGACCGCGTTGATGTCGAAGAACACCGCGCCGGGAATATGGCCGGCGAGATATTCCGCCTTGGCGTCGCGTTTCTGCGTCGGCAGGTAATAGGAGCCGTCGACCGGGACGACCTTCGGATCGCCGAGATGCTCGGCGAGCCATTGCGTGGATTTAAGCCAGCGGTTTGCCGGCGCGTGCTGTGTCATGATCGGCTCCAAAGCGCTAAAGAGCTTCCGTTAAATGTCCATGATGTGCAACTGCCGAGGCATCGGGCGAGTTGCATGGCCTGGATCAACCTCAAGATAAGGGCATGACATCGCATGATCAGCCGGATCTGGCGCGGCTGGACCACGCCGCAAAATGCCGACGTCTACGAAGGCTTGCTTCGGAACGAGATCTTTCCCGGCATTCTCGGCCGGAACATCCAGGGGTTCAAACGGATCGAGCTGTACCGGGCCACGGTCGCTGATGAAGTCGAGTTCGTGACCGTAATGTGGTTCGACCACATGGATGCGGTGAAGGCCTTTGCCGGCGCCGACTACGAGACCGCGGTGGTGCCGCCGAAGGCGCGGGCCGTGCTCACGCGGTTCGATCCGCGCTCGCAGCATTACGAGGTTCGCGAGCAGCGCTCCGTGGGATAAAGGCGCGGAAGGCGAGCGTTGACCAAGCCATCAGGTCATCATACACCCTAGAGGCATTCAACGACCGAGGTGCGCGCCCCATGAAAACCACGCCCGTAACGCCTGCCGATCTCGCCGCCTCGGTGCTGTCGGTGCCGCCGCTCGCGCGCCGCGCCGATTTCGCGATCGACAAGGCCGAGAATGCCCGGCTGCTCAACCACCTGCGCGGCGGCGGGGTGCGCACCTTCATGTATGGCGGCAACGCCAACCTCTACAATATCGGCCAGAGCGAGCTTCGCGCGCTCGCCGAGATGCTGATCGAGCTCGCCCGCGACGACGACTGGATCATCCCCTCGGTCGGCAGCGACTTCGGCAAGGCGCTCGATCAGGTCGCGATGCTGCGCGACCTGCCGTTCCCGACCGTGATGCTGCTGCCGCACAAGGCGCAATCGACGCCGGCCGGTGTCGCCATCGGCATCCGCAGGCTGGCCGACGCCTACGGCAAGCCGGTGATCGCCTACGTCAAGGACGAAGGCTATGTCGAAGCCGCCGACCTCGGCCGGCTGGTGAAGGACGGCGCGATCTGCGCGATCAAATACGCGATCGTGCGCGACAATCCAGCCAACGATCCGTTCCTGAGCGATCTCGTCAACGCGGTCGACCGCAGCCTCATCATCAGCGGCATCGGCGAGCGGCCGGCGATCGACCATCTCACCAAGTTCGGCCTGCAGGCCTTCACCTCGGGCAGCGTCTGCGTCGCGCCGGGCCTCTCGATGGCGCTGCTGCGCGCGATCAAGCGTGGCGATCTCGCCGAGGCGCAGCGCATCCGCGCGCTGTTCATCCCGCTCGAGGACCAGCGCGACAAACATTCGCCGCTGCGCGTGCTGCACGACGCGGTGCGGCTCGCCGGCATCGCCAACACCGGGCCGATGCAGCCTTACCTCACCGGCTTCACCGATCCGGCGATCCTCGGCGCGATCGGGCAGGCGGCGAAAGAGCTGCTGGCGGCGGACCGCGCGGCGCAGGCGAAGGCGGCCTAGCGGATTGTCATCGTTCAGGCGAACACGAGCCGCACGCGGCGGTTCTGCTTGCCCTTCTTCTCGATCTGGCTGACGCGCACCACGCCGATCTCGCCGGTCCGTCTCACGTGCGTGCCGCCGCACGGCTGCAGGTCGAGCCGCCGCTCGGGCGTCGCGATCTCGATCAGCCGCACTTTGCCGGTGCCCATCGGCGGCTTGACCGACATGGTCTTGACCAGCCCGGGATTGGCGGCGAGCTCCTCGTCGCTGATCCAGCGGCTCGTCACCGGCGCGTCGGCCGCGATCATCGCGTTCACCTTCGCGGTGATCTCGTCTTTGTCGAGCCCGGCTTCGGGGATGTCGAAGTCGAGCCGGCTTTCGCTGTCACCGACCGAGCCGCCGGTCACGGCATAGGGCAGCACGGCGGAGAGCAAATGCAACGCGGTGTGCATGCGCATGCGGGCATAACGTTTGTCCCAGTCGATCCGGGCCGTCACCATATCGCCGGGTGCCGGCGTGGTTGCGCCTGGCGCCGGAACATGCGCGATCTCGGTCTTCGCCGCGTCGAGATAGACGACGTTGACGAGCGGAATTTCCACGCCGGCGGCCGTCACCAGCACGCCGGTATCGGCGGGCTGGCCGCCCGACGCCGCGTAGAACACCGTGCGGTCGAGCACGACACCCTGATCGCTCACGCTGATGACGCGCGCCTCGCACGTCTTCAGGTAGCTGTCGTCGCGGAACAGGCAGTCGGTCGCCATCAGGCGGTCTTTTCCATCGGCGGCTTGAGCGACGACTTGCGCTCGAGCCACGCCGGCACCGGCAGGTTCTTCGAGCGCAGGAACGCCGGGTTGAACAGCTTGGACTGGTAGCGCGCGCCGTTGTCGGCGAGCACGGTGACGATGGTCTTGCCCGGCCCGAGCTCCTTGGCGAGCCGGATCGCGCCGGCGACATTGATGCCGGTCGAGCCGCCGAGACAAAGCCCCTCGTGCTCGAGCAGATCGAAGATCACCGGCACGGCTTCCTCGTCGGGAATGAGATAGGCCTTGTCGACCTTGATGTCCCGGATGATCGGGGTGACGCGGCCGAGCCCGATGCCTTCGGTGATCGAGCCGCCCTCGGTCGCCTTTGCTTCGCCGTGCGCGAACAGGTTGTACATCGCCGCGCCGCGCGGATCGGCGACACCGATCACGATGTCCTTCTTCTTCTCGCGCAGGAAGGTCGAGG
>CAZNTY010000155.1:0-1828 GCA_964576085.1 uncultured Undibacter sp.
CTTGCCGCTTCGATTCAGCCTTCGTGCTTCTGCGTGTCCTCCTCGATCTCCTCGGTGACAATATCGCCCTTCGGCGTCACCAGCTCGTGCTTCAGGCGGCCCCGCGCCATCTCGCGGACGCGTTCGGCGATGCGGTGATCGCGATCCATCAGCGCGTGCAGATCGCCGGCGTCGAGCACCAGCAGGCTTGTCCGGTGGACCGCCGAGATAGTTGCCGAGCGCCGCGTCCGCTGCAGGACGGCAATCTCGCCGAAGAAATGGCCGACGCCAAGCCGGGTGCGGCCGTTCGGCAGCACGATGTCCACCTCGCCCGCCGCGATGAAATACATCGAATGGCCGGGATCGCCGCGGCGGACGATCACCTCCCCGGCCTCCGCCTGCTGGGCGCGCAGCAAACGCATGATCGCGGCGATATCGCTCGCATCGAGGCCGGAGAACAATGGCACCTTGGCCACCATGCCCCACGTCACCACAAAGTCGCGCCGATGGATTTCTTCGTTGAAGGCGTTGGCGATGATGCCGACCGGCAGCGCGATCATGATGAGGCCCATGAAGATCGTCGCCGCAGCGATCACTTTGCCCGCCGCGGTCACCGGAACAGCATCGCCATAGCCGATGGTGCCGAGCGTCACGATCGCCCACCACATCGCCTCAGGAATGGTGCCGAACTTCTCGGGCTGGACCTGGCCTTCTGCCAGGTGCATCACCGCGGCGGATATCATGGTGACGCCGAGCAAGATGACGAAGCAGCCGAACAGCGCGCGGCGCTCGCCGTACAGCACCTCAAGCAGCGAGCGCATCGCCGGCGAGTAGCGCGCGATCTTGAGGAAGCGCACCATGCGCAGCACCAGCACCACGCGCAGGTCCGGCGGCAGCAGAAAGCCGAACCAGAACGGCATGACCGCAGCCAGATCGACCAGCCCCGGCGCGCTGATAGCATAGCGCAACCGCGCCCGCCACGGCGGCAGCCCTTGAAACGGCCGATGCTCCACGGCAACCCAGAGGCGGAGCACATATTCGACGGTGAAGACGACAAGCGACACGTATTCGATGACGTCGAACAGCGTGGCGTAACGCGCCCCGAAGGCAGGCACGGATTCGAAGGCGACCGCCGCGAGATTGATCACGATCAGCGCGACGATCAGCCGGTCGACGACCAAGCTGATGGTGTCACCTGGGCTGCCGCGTTCGAGAATCTCGTAGATCCGCCGCCGCAGATCGTTCGACTTATGCGCCCCCGCACGCAGCATGGATGCTCCTGCTCCGGCTCGACAGCAGGGCCGGAGAACGAACGCCCGGTCTTTGCGCCCGGTCAACTCGCGCCGAGAGCGGATTCAATCGCCTTCAGGGCCGCATCGGCCTTTGAACCGTCCGGACCGCCGGCCTGTGCCATGTCGGGCCGGCCGCCGCCGCCCTTGCCGCCCAGCGCCTCCGAGCCCTTCCGCACCAGATCGACCGCATTGAAGCGCGATGTGAGGTCCGCGGTGACCCCGACCACCACGCCGGCCTTGCCCTCTTCGGTGACGCCGACAATCGCAACCACGCCGGAGCCGATCTGCTTCTTGCCCTCGTCGGCCAGGCTCTTCAGGTCCTTGATGTCGATGCCGGACACCGACTTCGCCCATAGCCTGACGTTGCCGATGCTGCGCACGCCGTTGTCGCCGCCCGCCGCGGCTCCCCCGCCGCCCATCGCCAGCTTCTTGCGCGCGTCGGTCAGCTCGCGCTCGAGTTTCTTGCGCTCGTCGAGCAGCGCCGCAATGCGCGCCGGCATTTCCTCGAGTGGCGTTTTCAGCTCGGCCGCGGCGTGCCGCGCGATGTTGAGCTCCTT
>CAZNTY010000156.1:0-3787 GCA_964576085.1 uncultured Undibacter sp.
GCCGATGCGCTCGGCGCCGATCCGACGCCGGCTTCGGTCAATGACGCGATCAGCAAGACCGATCCGGTCGCCGCCGCCGTGGCCGCGTCTTCCGCGCGCACGGCGGAGGCCAACTGGCTCGCGGCATTGGCTGAGACCGGCAGGACACAGGTCGAGCAGACCGGCGCCACCATGCGCGTGGAAGCAACGAGCGAGGACCGCCTGCAACGCTGGTGGCGGCCGATCTATGCGCTCGAGCTGACGCTGCTCGAATGTCCGGGCTTCGGCGTCGTCTTGTTTCATGCGCTGTGGTCGGGCACGCCACAGGCCATCAACGGCTTTGCCAATCTCTCCGGCCTCATCATGGCCTACATGGCGGCACGGTTCGGCGTGCTCGGCGTCTACGTGTCCGGCCGGTCGCGAGAGAAGCGGGCGATCACCGGCGAGGCGACACCGTCACTGATCGGGCAGATCGCCAAGGCCATCACACGCAAGCCGTAGGCGCTGCGCGCCGTTCTTGGCATCGCGGATAATCCTCGCCACACTCTCCGCCCCGGGTCGGAGAATCCATCCAATGAATGTGCGCGAGGCCGTCGCCTCCCGGTATTCCTGCCGGGCCTTCCTTCCCACTCCCGTTCCCGAGGCCACCGTCCGCGCTATCGTCGAGGCGGCCGCCCGCGCGCCGTCTGCCGGCAATATTCAGCCGTGGCGCGTCTACGCATTGGCCGGCGCGCGCATCGAGGCGCTCAAGGCGCTGCTGGCGCCGCGTCTGCCGACTGAATTGCCGAAAGGCGAGGGTGCCGACTACCCGATCTTTCCCCAGCCGCTGGGCGAGCCTTATAAGTCCCGCCGGTTCACCGTTGGTGAACTGCTCTACCGGTCGATCGGTATCCCGCGCGAGGACAGGCCGGCGCGTTATCGCCAATACGCGCGCAATTATCTTTTCTTCGGCGCACCGGTCGCGCTGTTCTTCGCCCGCGAGAAGGCGCATGGCCCGGCCCAATGGGCCGATCTCGGCGGCTACCTGCAAACGGTCTGCCTGCTCGCCCGCGATTACGGCCTGCACACCTGCCCGCAGCAGGCCTGGGTGTCGTTCCACAAGACCGTCCGTGCCTTCCTCGATCTCCCCGACAACCTGATGATCTACTCCGGCATGGCGATGGGCTATGCTGATGAGGCGGCGCCGAGCAACCGCTGGCGTTCCCCGCGCGAGCCGCTCGAGGCCTTTGCGACCTTTTCCGGTTTCGAGAACGAGCGAGGCGGCGGTGGTTAGCCTCATTCAGCGGCTATTCACCGGCCCGGCGATAATGAGGCCGCATGTTTCGGTGTTGCACTTCCGCCATCCTCGTTGCGTTCGGCTTGATGATTGCCGCGTCGGCGGCACACACGCAGGCAGGACCGGTCGCGCCGCCGCCGCTACGGCAGACCGCCACGACAGGCGAGGGCTGCCTCAATCGGCAGGAGCAACGTCTTGCGGTGGTGCAGGGGCGGGCGATCCGCCTGCTGTTTGCGATGCGCGCGATCCGCCCGCATGACGGCGACGAGCTCGTGCGCGCCGAATTGTGCCGTCGCCAAAGCGGCATGGTCTATGTTCTGACATTATTATCCCGCAATGGAAAAGTGAGTCGCGCAGTCGTCGATGCCCGCAACGGAACGGTCATCAAGGATCGCTGAGGGGGAGACCAGCTCTTGCGCCTGCTCGTCGTCGAGGACGACCCTGACCTCAACCGCCAGCTTGCCGCCGCGCTGACCGACGCCGGTTATGTTGTCGACCGGGCCTTCGACGGCGAGGAGGGACACTATCTCGGTGATAGTGAACCGTATGACGCTGTCATCCTCGACATTGGCCTGCCGAAGATGGACGGCATCTCGGTGCTCGAAAGCTGGCGCCGGGCCGGACGCACGATGCCGGTGCTGATGCTGACGGCGCGCGATCGCTGGAGCGACAAGGTGCGTGGCTTCGACGCCGGCGCCGACGACTATGTCGCCAAGCCGTTTCACCTCGAGGAAGTACTGGCACGCGTCCGCGCGCTGCTGCGCCGCTCGGTCGGCCACGCCAAGAGCGAGTTCACCTGCGGGCCGGTTCGCCTCGATACGCGCAGCGGCCGCGTCTCGGTTGACGGCAATCCCGTTAAGCTCACCAGCCACGAATACCGGTTGCTGTCCTACCTGATGCACCATGCTGGTCGCGTAGTCTCGCGGACCGAGCTGGTCGAGCACCTCTACGACCAGGATTTCGATCGCGACAGCAATACCATTGAGGTCTTCATCGGTCGCATCCGCAAGAAGCTTGGCGTCGACATCATCCAGACCGTGCGCGGTCTTGGTTATCTGCTGAACGCGCCGAACGCCTGATTCCGATGCGCGCCAATTCTCTCGCGCTGCGTCTGTTCCTTTCGGCGACCGCCTGGATCGTCGTCATCCTGCTCATTACCGGCATCGTGCTGTCGACGCTCTATCGGCACGCGGTCGAGCGCGCATTCGACCGGAGGCTCGGCGTTTACGTCCGCGTTCTCGTCGCCGATCTTGCCGCGCCTGAGGAATCCGCGGGCGACAAGTTCCCCTCGACGCTCGGCGAGCCGCTGTTCGAGTTGCCCCTGTCGGGCTGGTACTGGCAGGTAACCCGCCTCGATCCGGACAAACCCGACATCCGCTCTTCGCCCTCGTTGTGGGACGGCGGCCTGCCGCACCTCCAGGACCGCGGCATTGCCGCCGATGTAGCCGGCACGCGCGAGGGCTATATCGATGGGCCGGAGGGCCAGCAGCTCCGCATCATCGAGCGCACGATCGACCTCGGCGACGAGATCGGCCGCTATCTGGTCGCCGTCGCGGGCGACGCTTCCGAAATCGCAGTCGAGAAGCAGGCGTTCGACCAGGCTCTCACCATCACTTTCATCATCCTGGCAGTCGTCCTGCTGCTGACCACGATGTTTCAGGTGCGTTTCGGGCTCGCGCCGCTGGCGCGGATTTCGGAACGGCTGGCCGCGATCCGCTCCGGTCATGCCGAACGGCTGGAAGGCAGGTTCCCGGATGAG
This sequence comes from uncultured Undibacter sp., assembly GCA_964576085.1. GTDB lineage: Bacteria > Pseudomonadota > Alphaproteobacteria > Rhizobiales > Xanthobacteraceae > Pseudolabrys. Next base: position 3,015 of record CAZNTY010000156.1, read on the forward strand.
ATCGCGCCGCTCGCGCGCGAGACCAACGCACTGATCGACGCCAACAAGGAGATCGTCGAGCGCGCCCGCACCCATGTCGGCAACCTGGCTCACGCGCTGAAGACACCGCTCTCGGTCATGTTCAATGAAGCGAATGCGCGCAGGGGAGACGGATTTGCGGACAAGATATTGGAACAGGTCGATATCATGCGTGACCAGGTTACGCGGCACCTCGAGCGTGCGCGGCTGGCGGCGCGATCGACTGTGCTCGGATCGATTACCGAGGTGGCGCCGGTAGCCAACGCGCTGGCGCGCACGATGGAGAAAATCCATCAAGAGCGCGCGGTCGCGATCGACGTCCATGTGGAGGAGGGTGCGCGCTTTCGCGGCGAACGGCCCGATCTCGAGGAGATGCTTGGCAACCTGATCGACAACGCCGGCAAATGGGCGTCGTCGCGGGTGGCGGTCGATATAACCTGCCAACGCGCCGAACGGCGCGCCACGCCGACCTTGCGCATCATCGTCGACGATGACGGCGCCGGACTGTCCGCCGCCGAGCGGGAAAAGGCCGGCAAGCGTGGGCAAAGGCTCGACGAGACCAAGCCCGGTTCGGGTCTTGGGCTGTCGATCGTCACCGAACTGGCGGCGCTCTACGGCGGCACGCTGACGCTCGGCGCCGCGCCGTCCGGAGGACTGCGTGCCGAACTGGTTCTCCCCGCCGCGTGAGCGCATGCGGTCTACGCCATTCCGGGGCCAGAGTTTTGCCCGAATCCTGCGGTCTGACTAACGGGCAA
>CAZNTY010000157.1:0-2244 GCA_964576085.1 uncultured Undibacter sp.
TCGGGAAACGGCGGGGCGTTGACCGGGCGCCGAAGGAGTGCCTGTCCGTTCTTGCGAGACGGACCGCCCCGCCGCTGTTCTCAGGTGTCCTCACGCAATCGCAGCTCGAACGTCGGCTTGCCTGTCTTCACGATGCGAGCCGGCTCAAAGGCAGCGCGGATGTGAGCAGGCCAGGCGGCGTATTTCCGCTCGCGCACCTTGAAAGCGAGTTCGACGTATTCGGACGGGTCCTCGCCGCCGGCGCGGATACGTTCGACCAGGGCGGCAAGCTGCGTCTGGTCCCATTCGGCTCGCTTCGGCAGGTGGGCGATGACCGTCACCGGACCGTCGTCGAAACGGACAGTCCCTGTATCCTTGTCCTCCGCGGCGCGCTCTGACGCCGCGCGATCGCGGTAGCGAAGCGCGAGGGCGCCTTCGAGCCACTCCTTGACGTTCTTCGCAGCGAGGAATGCGGCGTCTGCATCCTCCTGCAGCAGCGCGAGCTGATCCGCCGGCAGAGCAGCGATCTCACCGATGGGCAGCTTCCTGATCTCATCGAGCAACGGGCGGTTGGCAGCGGTCATCTCGCGGCCTCCTTCGCGAATAGAGTGGAGAACGAGAGCGCCGCGCCGGCGGGCCTCGACCGTGCGACAGCGAGATAGGCGAAGGTGTCGTCAGCGACTCGGCGCTGGACCAGATGGACCAGCCCTTGTTCGGCAAGGCGCATGGCGCGCTCCGCCAAATCGATCAGGTCGATGCGATCCTTCAGGCTCATCGGCTGCCCGAGAGGCGTGCGGTCGATGCCGAGAAAGCCGCGGTGGTATTCCAGCCTCTCGCCGGGATCGGCCTGACTCAGCCACCCGCACAGCTCGATCTCGGTGAAGTGCTGGCGGCTCGCCGAAAATGAAGGGACATCGGTCGGAAGGATTCGCGCGTCCATGGTCAGGCCATCCTGCATGCGCCTGCCGACACTGGGCCGATGCCGCGCTTCGCGTGAGCGCGCGATTGCGCCTCGAACGCTTCGACGTCTTCGAGCTGGTAGACGACCCGGCCGCCGATCTTGAGGTAGGCCGGGCCGAGGCCAAGCCACCGCCAGCGCTCCAGCGTGCGAGGCGACAGGCTCCATCGCCGCGAGAGCTCGACCTGATTGAGGTGTTTGATCGGACGCTCGGTCATGCGGACCTCCGCTGGCGAGCTCGTTTGCGGTCCGTCTGCTCGAATTCCTCCATGAAGGAGAGGACCTTTTCGGCGGTCGCGAGCCTCGGCGATCGGCCGCGCCGCAGGGTCATGACGAACGATGGATCGCCGAGCGCTTGGCGGCCGAATTCGGTCGGTTTGAACCCGTGAGCGGCGATAAAGGCTTCGACTTGCTCGCGAAATTGGGTGGTGATCATTGCGCATTGGCCTTCCCTGATAGGAATAAGAAAATAACAATCGGCCTATTGCGTCAATTGGAAAAGATTGTTAATTTCCTATCCAATCGAATCAAGGATATGCGCCATGCACCTCGATCCCGTTCGGACCCGCGTGCTCAAGCTGATCGAGGATCGCAACACCGATCTGAAGAACGCGTCGCTCAAGATCGGCAAGAACGCCGCCTACCTGCACCAGTTCATTTTCCGCGGAACGCCCAAGGCTCTGCCCGAGAGCGTGCGCAAGCCCTTGGCGGAATTTCTCGAAGTTGAAGAGGACGCCCTGCGGCATCGGCGGGTGCCGCCGCGCAAGCCGCGCTCAAAGCCGGATCTTGACGAGGCGGATGGCGAGGCGGCAGCGCCGCGGCCGCGACAGGTGCCGGAAGGCTTCATCGGTATTGCCGAAATCGACGTGCGTGCCTCGGCCGGTCCCGGCTCGTTTCACGAGGGCCTCGAGGAAACCAAGGTCACATGGCTGTTTCCCGAACCCATGGTCCGGCATGAGTTTCGTGCGCCACCGAAAGAGCTGCGGATGATCACGGTCGACGGCGACTCGATGGAACCGCTGCTGTCGAGTGGAGACCGAATCCTGATTGATACAAGCCAGCGCGTTCCGGTGCCGCCCGGCATCTTCGTGATCTGGGACGGCATGGGGCTCGTCGCTAAACGCGTGGAGCACATTCCGCACTCGGACCCGCCGAAGGTGCTGATCAAGTCCATCAATCCCGAATACCAAGCCTACGAGCGCATCGCCGAAGAGGTGAATGTCGTCGGCCGGGTGGTCTGGCTGGCAAGGCGGGTCTGATTGCCCCGTCGAAGCACAGGAAAGCAAGTCTATGACTCGTCCCGCTTC
>CAZNTY010000158.1:0-4262 GCA_964576085.1 uncultured Undibacter sp.
CTGGATTCCGGGCTCGCACCTTCGGCGCGCCCCGGAATGACGGCAGAGACAAACGGATCGACAGTGATGGCAAACGGCCTGGCGGGAGAGTCGAAAGTGTCGCCTAACCCTCCGTCGTCATGGCCGGGCTTGACCCGGCCATCCACGTCTTCATCGAGAGCCAAGAAGGCGTCATCACCCATCGGAACGTCATCATCGGGTAGCCTGGATTCCGGGTTCGCCGCTTCGCGGCGCCCCGGAATGACAGATGAAACAGGCGCCTGCGACAGCAGCCGCAGCCACAGATACTGCGCCACGTTGGTGTCCTGATATTCGTCGACCAGGATGTATTTGAACCAGCGCTGGTATTGCGCCAGCACCGCGGGCTGCTCGCGGAACAGCCGGATGCATTCGAGCAGCAGGTCGCCGAAGTCGGCGGCGTTGAGCGTCTTCAGCCGTTCCTGGTAGGCGGTGTAGAGCTTCTTGCCCTTGCCGTTGGCGAAGCTCGCGGCCTCGCCGGCCGGCACCAGGCCGGGCGTGAGGCCGCGGTTCTTCCAGCCGTCGATCAGCCCGGCGAGCACGCGGGCCGGCCAGCGCTTGTCGTCGAGGTTCTCGGCTTCCAGGAGCTGTTTGATGAGCCGGATCTGGTCATCGGTGTCGAGGATCGTGAAGTTGTTCTTGAGACCGACCAACTCTGCGTGGCGCCGCAGGATTTTCACGCCGATCGAGTGAAACGTGCCCATCCATGGCATGCCCTCGACGATATGACCGACCATCAGGCCGACCCGCTCCTTCATCTCGCGGGCCGCCTTGTTGGTGAAGGTGACGGCGAGGATTTCGTTCGGCCGCGCCCGGTGAAGGTTCAGAATGTGCGCGATACGCGTCGTCAAGACCCGTGTCTTGCCGGTGCCGGCGCCGGCAAGCACGAGCACGGGGCCATCGAGGGTTTCGACCGCCTGGCGTTGCTCGGGATTGAGGTCGGCGCTTTCGGGCGCGCCGCGCGCGCCCAAGGCCCGCGCGGCGATGCCGCCGGCGACAGGCAAGTCATTGGAAGACGTAGGTTTTTTCGGTTCGGCCATCTGATTCTGTTTCAGGGGAAAGATGGCACCGCAACCGCGATAAAAAAAGGCCGGGGCAGGCCCGGCCTTCGGATTCATGTCGGAAAACGGCCGTCGTCACCGCACTCACGGCGCTTGCCGGCCCGGTTGCCGGGACCTACGGCCGCCGTACCGGTGTCTATGGGTCACACCTCGTCGCGCAGCTCGCCGCCGAGCATTCCGGCCAGCGTCGCCGCCACCGCGGCGAACAACAGCGCGATGAACGACCAGAACGAGAAATAGGCCGCCGCCTTGCGCGCCTCCTCGGTGACGGTTGCGCTCGCCGCCTGATCGCTGCTGACGCCATGCGCCGCCAGCGCGCCGGTGATGACCAGGACGACGCTCATCAGCCCGACGCCGATCACCCAGACCATGAAGCCGTGCGCGGCGTCGCGGAACAGCGTCTCCGGCCCGGGGATATGGTCGCGGATGCGCAGGCGCCCGGCGAGATAGCCGCCGGCCGTGAACGCGATGGTCTGCACCAGCACCAGCCAGATCGCGCCTGCGATCGTCATCGTCGTGGCGGACGGTCCGGAATATGGCGTCGAGACCGCAAGGCCGATCCCGGTGCCGAGCGCGATGAAGATGAACGACACCGCCCAGGCTGCGAGCGCGCCGGCGATGACCACGCTCCAGTTGAAGGCGCTGCGGCCGGACGACATCCCGGCCTGGATGACTTCGACGTTCCGACCGACAATTGCGGTATCGCTCATGGCGTTGCTCCCGGCTTAAAAGACATCGGTGATCCGATACGCGGCAATAAGCGCGGGGCCCCGGCGCCGGTTCCGTGGCGATGGAACCATTTCGCCTCCAAGGCGCTTACCGGCAAAAGCGGAGCGTTCCCATGCTGGGTTGGATCGTTACATTTCTCATCATCGGCCTGATTGCCGCGGTGCTTGGCTTCGGCGGCATCGCCGGCGCCTCGTTCGGCATCGCCAAGATCCTGTTCTTCGTCTTCCTGCTGCTGTTCCTGATCGCCGTGATCCTCGGCGCGATGGGCCGCCGCACGATCCTCTGACGGCAGGCGTTCAGCGCCGGGACATGCTGATACGCCGGCCGACGCCCTCCGGGAGCGGCAGGCGGGCGTGCGCGGCCTTGATCTGCGCGAGCTTTGCCATCACCTCGGCCGGCCAGGGCGCGACTTTCTTCGCCGCCATGTCGACGTGCAGCGTGATGTTCTCCGAGGTGGCCGACAGCCAGCCTTCGGTCGCGTGCACCAGCTCCTCGAAATAGTGCAGGCGCTTGGCGTCGTAATCGAGAAGCTGGAAGCGCACGCGAACTGGCGTGCCGTCGTGGATTTCCCGCAGATAACGCACGTGTGCCTCCGCGGTCATCGTCGTGTGGTTGCTGCGCTTGAGATAGCTCGGGCCGACGCCGAACATCTCGTAAATCTCGTCCAGCGCACGGTCGAACAGCACGTTGTAGTAGGCCATGTTGAGATGGCCATTGTAGTCGATCCACTGCGGCTCCACGGTCATCACCGACGATACGATCGGGGCCGCGCTCTGGTCTGTCACTGACATGATTTAAGTCTCGCCCAACCAGACCACCTTACGGGGTCCGGCCGCGGCCTCCAACTCTCCGATCCCGGCTGCTGAGCAATACTTTTCGACTTTGCCGGCGCCTTCGCCAGTCTGGTAAAAGCGCGGGACAACCGACCAGGTCCCGCATGAACATCAACGCTGCGTCGCCCCGTTCCACCCCCGACAAGCGGGCGGCCATCGCCGCGCTCAATGCCGCGTTCGGCAACCGCGTGGTGACGTCGCTGGCCGTGCGCGAGCAGCACGGCAACACCGTCACCTGGATCGCCAACCAGCCGCCGGACGCGGTGGTGTTCCCGCAGACGACGGCGGACGTGCAGAAGATCGTCGGCATCTGTGCTGAGCACGGCATGCCGGTCATCCCGTTCGGGGTCGGCTCCTCGCTCGAGGGGCAGGTCAACGCGCCGCAGGGCGGCGTGTCGATCGATTTCCGCGACATGAACAAGGTGCTGACCATCCACGGCGAGGATCTCGACTGCGTGGTCGAGCCCGGCATCACCCGCAAGGCGCTGAACGAGCAGCTGCGCGACCGGGGCGTATTCTTCCCGATCGATCCCGGCGCCGATGCCTCGCTCGGCGGCATGGCGTCGACACGGGCCTCCGGCACCAACGCCGTGCGCTACGGCACGATGAAAGACAACGTGCTGGCGCTCAAGGTGGTGATGGCCAACGGCGAGGTGATGACGACCGCCCGACGCGCCAAGAAGACCTCGGCCGGTTACGACCTCACCCGCCTGATGGTCGGCGCCGAAGGCACGCTCGGCGTCATCACCGAGCTCACGCTCAAGCTGCACGGTATCCCCGAGGCGATCTCCGGCGGCGTCTGCCCGTTCCCGTCCGTCGAGGCCTGCTGCAACGCCGCGATCCAGACCATCCAGACCGGCATCCCGATCGCGCGCATCGAGCTGCTCGACGCGCTGCAGGTGCGGGCCGTCAACATCCATTCCAAGCTGGGGCTGAAAGAGACCCCGATGCTGTTCGTGGAATTCCCCGGCAGCGATGCCTCGGTCGCGGAGCAGTCGGAGCGCTTCGGCGAGATTGCTGCCGAGCTCGGCGGCGGGCCGTTCCAGTGGACCACGCGGCAGGAGGACCGCACCCGCCGGTGGGATGCGCGGCACAACGCGGCGATGGCGAATTTCGCGCTGCGGCCGGGCGCGCAGATGATCGCGACCGACGTCTGCGTGCCGATCTCGCGGCTCGCCGAATGCGTGACCCAGACCCAGGCCGACATCGCGCAGAGCCGGCTGGTGGCGCCGATCGTCGGCCATGTCGGCGATGGCAACTTCCACCTGACGCTGATGATCGACATGAGCGACGCCGGCGAGGTGGCGCGCGCCAAGGCGCTCAACGAGCGGCTGGTGGAGCGCGCGCTGGCGATGGACGGAACCTGCACAGGCGAGCACGGCGTTGGGCAGGGGAAGATCAAATATCTCCTGGCCGAGCACGGCGCGCCGGCGCTTGCCGCCATGAAGGCGATCAAGCGTGCGCTCGATCCGCAGAACATCATGAATCCGGGCAAGATTTTCGCGCTGGACTAAGGCCGAGTCCATTTCGATTGAAGCGGGCGCAAATTTTGCCCGTCATCCTGAGGTGCGGGCGGCCATAGCGCGTTTTCGACGCGCTATGGCCGTGAGCCTCGAAGGAT
>CAZNTY010000159.1:0-2056 GCA_964576085.1 uncultured Undibacter sp.
TTACGTGATGCTGGAGCTGATCCGCGCGCTCGGGCCGGAGCCGGACCTGCGCGCCAGCGAGGGCCTCGGCCGGCTGGTCGCGCAACTGCATACGCTGCGGCGCATGTCGGTCTCGGTCGCCGGCATGTTGCAGGCCGGCAAAGAACCGGTGGTCGAAGGCTCGATCGTCAAGGACCTCGGCACGATCTGGGAGCAGAAGCTGCCCGGCCGGGTGCGGGACCTGACGGCTTTCGTCGAGGCGGAAGCCGGCAACCGCGCGACGCTCGACGAGCAGCTCGCCTTCGCAGCCATGATCGCGCCCAAGCTGACGATCCAGGGCGGCACCACCGAGATCCTGCGCGGCATCATTGCGCGCGGGCTGGGGCTGAGGTGACAGGCAAATGAAGCGACCATTTTTTGCTCAGTCATGGCCGGGCAAAAGGCGCGAAGCGCCGTCTTCGCGCCTGAAGTCCCGGCCATCCCGCTTAGGCAGGCGCTGTGCTCACCCAAGCGGGATGCCCGGCACAAGGCCGGGCATGACGGAGCGGATGGTAGAGCCGAGCGGAGTCATGCGTGCCTGACATCGGAAAACTGCTGTCGCCGAAGTCGCTCGCCGTGGTCGGCGCATCCTCCGACACCAAGGGGCTGCGCGGCCGGATTCTCGAAGTCATCCTCACCCACCCTTACGCCGGCAAGGTCTATCCGGTGAGCCGCAGCGCCGCCGAGGTGCAAGGCCTGAAGGCCTACCCGTCGGTCGACGCACTGCCTGAAGTCGTCGACCTCGCGGTGCTCATCGTGCCGGCGCAATACATCCCCGCCGAGCTCGAACGCTGCGGCAAGGCCGGCATCAAGGCCGCGGTGATCCTGTCCTCGGGCTTTGCCGAGGAAACCGGCGGGGCCGGCGCGCGCATGCAGCAGGATATCCGGTCGATCGCGCAGCGCTATGACATGGCGGTGAGCGGGCCGAACAGCGAAGGCTTCGCCAGCATCGCCGACGCGCTCTGCCCCACCTTTTCGCCGGCGCTGGACAGGAATGCCGGTGCGATCCTGCCGAAGCAGGCGCTCGGCAGCGGACAGGTGTCGGTGATCTCGCAGAGCGGCGGGCTCGGCTTCGCGGTGTTCGATCGCGCGCGGCCGCGCAACCTGCGCTTCCGTTACGTCGTCACCACCGGCAACGAGGCCGCGCTGGAGGTGTTCGATGTCGTCGACCACATGATCGAGGAAGGCGGCACCGACGTGTTCCTGCTGCTGCTCGAGGACATCAAGTCGCCGGAGACGTTCAAGCGCACCGCCGAGAAGGCGCTGAGGGCCGGCAAGCCGCTGATCGTCGGCAAGATCGGCCAGTCGGAGGCCGGCCGCCGCGCCGTGCTGTCTCATACCGCGGCGCTGGCCGGCTCACACGCAGCCTACCGCGCCATGTTCGAGCACTATGGGCTGATCGAGGCGAACGACCTCGACGAGATGCTCGATCTTGCGACCGGCTTCCTCGCTTGCGGCGACCGGCTGCCGGCCGGCCGCAATGTCGCGATCTGCACCGCCTCGGGCGGCGCCGGGGTGTGGACCGCGGACGCCTGCGCGGCCGTCGGCCTCGACGTGCCGGTGCTCGATGCCGAGACCCGCCGGGTGATCGATCAGCACATCCCATCCTATGGCACGTCGCAAAATCCGGTCGATTCCACCGCGCAGGGCGTCCACAAGCTCGGCTACGCCGCCTTCGCGCAGATGGCGGCGGCCTCGCCGCTGATCGACAGCGTCATCGTGGTCGTGACCGCGCGCCGCTCGGCCTTCCTCGAAGGCGACCTGCAGAAGCTCAAGGACCTGCGGCGCGACAGCCGCAAGCCGGTGATGATGTGGACCTACACGCTGCCGTCCGACCGCAGCGTGGAGATCCTCAACGAGGCCGGCTACCCGCTGTTCATCAGCGCGCAAGGCTGCGCAAGGACGCTGCGCGCGATGGCGGACTACCGCGTTCGGCGCGATGCCGCGCTGAAGCGCGCCGTCGCGACGGCGCCGCCTTCCCCGGCGCGCGCCACGGCGCGCGTGCTCCTGGCGCGCGTCGGCACGGTCATGACCGAAT
>CAZNTY010000160.1:0-6377 GCA_964576085.1 uncultured Undibacter sp.
CATCGAGGTCGACGGCGGCATCACGCCCGACAATGCCGCGAAGGTGGTGCAGGCCGGCGCCAACGTGCTGGTCGCGGGCTCGGCGGTGTTCAAGGGCGGCAACTACAAGGCCAACATCGCGGCGATCCGCGCCGCCGGCGCTGCCGCACGGGGAGAAGCGGCGTGATGTTCGCCCGCAGTAGGGAACGCACGGTCTGTCGTCCATGTCATGCCCGGCCTTGTGGCGGACATCCACGCCTGTCTTGTGGCGTGACGGAAGTAAAGCGTGGATGGCCGGGACAAGCCCGGCCATGACGAGAAAGCGTAAGGCACGACGATGATCCCCCGTTATTCCCGCCCCGAGATGGCGGCGATCTGGTCGCCGGAGACGCGCTTCCGCATCTGGTTCGAGATCGAGGCGCACGCGGCCGAGGCGATGGCCGAGCTTGGCGTCATTCCGAAGGATGCGGCCAAGACCATCTGGGAGAAAGGCAAGGCGGCGACATTCGACGTGGCGCGCATCGACGCGATCGAAGCCGAGGTCAAGCACGACGTCATCGCCTTCCTGACCCACGTGTCCGAGATCGTCGGGCCGGCGGCGCGCTTCCTGCACTCCGGCATGACCTCGTCGGATGTGCTCGACACCTGCTTCAACGTCCAGCTCACGCGTGCCGCCGACATCCTGCTCAAGGACCTCGACAACGTGCTCGCCGCGCTCAAGCGCCGCGCCTTCGAGCACAGACTGACGCCGACCATCGGCCGCTCGCACGGCATTCATGCCGAGCCGACCACCTTCGGCGTCAAGCTCGCCTATGCCTATGCCGAGTTCGACCGCGCCAGGGCGCGGCTTATCGCGGCGCGCCGGGATGTCGCAACCTGCGCCATTTCCGGCGCGGTCGGCACCTTCGCGCAGGTCGACCCGCGCGTCGAGGCGCATGTCGCCAAGGCGATGGGGCTCACCGTCGAGCCGGTGTCGACCCAGATCATCCCGCGCGACCGCCACGCGATGTATTTCGCCACGCTCGGCGTCATCGCCTCGTCCATGGAGCGGCTGGCGGTCGAGATCCGTCATCTGCAGCGCACCGAGGTGCTGGAGGCGGAGGAGTTCTTCTCCGAGAAGCAGAAGGGCTCCTCGGCGATGCCGCACAAGCGCAACCCGGTGCTGTCGGAGAACATCACCGGGCTCGCGCGCATGGTGCGCAGCTACGCGCTGCCGGCGATGGAGAACGTGGCGCTCTGGCACGAGCGCGACATCTCGCATTCCTCGGTCGAGCGCATGATCGGGCCGGACGCCACGGTGACGCTCGACTTCGCGCTCAACCGGCTCGCCGGCATCATCGACCGGCTGATCGTCTATCCCGCCAACATGCGCAAGAACCTCGACAGGCTCGGTGGCCTGATCCATTCGCAGCGGGTGATGATCGCGCTGACGCAGAAGGGCGTCGCGCGCGAGGAGGCCTATCGCATGGTCCAGCGCAACGCCATGAAGGTATGGGCCGGCGAAGGCGACTTCCTGTCGTTCCTCAAGGCCGACCCGGAGGTGACGGCGAAGATTTCGGCCAAGGAGCTCGAGGCCAATTTCGACCTCGGCTATCACCTCAAGAACGTCGATACGATCTTTAAACGGGTGTTCGGCTAAAGCGGTTCGATCAAAATGAGATCGACCCTTTCATATCCCGCTCGGCCCCGCGAGGGCGGGGACCCCGGCCGACCGGCTGGGCCGGACGCGATGACTGCGCCCGCGATCCTCGTCTTCGACTCCGGCCTCGGCGGCCTCACGGTGTTCCGCGAAATCGCGGCGGCGCGGCCGGACGCGCGCTACATCTATCTCGCCGACGACGAGCGTTTTCCTTACGGTGACATCCCCGAAGGCGACCTGATCGAGCGCATCGTCACGGTGATCGGCGGCGCGATCGAGCGCCACCAGCCCGACCTCGTCGTCATCGCCTGCAACACCGCCTCGACCCTCGCGCTCAAGGAGCTGCGTGCGCGGTTCGGCGTGCCGTTTGTCGGCACCGTGCCGGCGATCAAGCCGGCCTGCGCGCAATCGAAGAGCAAGCACGTTTCGGTGCTCGGCACCCGTGCGACGGTATCGCGCGAATATACCCGCGCGCTGATCCGCGAGTTCGCCAATGGCTGCGAGGTGACGCTGGTCGGCTCGGCGACGCTTGCGGCGATGGCCGAGGCCGAGCTCAATGGCGCGCCGGCCGCCGACGCGGCGATCGCCGCCGAGATCGCGCCGTGCTTCGTCGCGCGGGGCGACGTACGCACCGATACTGTCGTGCTCGCCTGCACGCATTATCCGCTGCTGCTGCCGCGCCTGCGCGCGCTGACGCCGTGGCCAGTCGGATGGATCGATCCGGCGCCGGCCATTGCCCGGCGCGTCGTCGAGCTGTTGGGGCGGCATCAGGACGGCGGGCGCGCGCCCCGCCGCTTCCTGTTCACGTCGGGCCGCATCCCCTCGCCGCAGCTGTCCCGCGCATTGTCACATTTCGATCTCTAGGTCCTTGGTCCGGCTGAGATGGCGTCGGCCGGCGTTTCTGATATGCTGGTTGTCGTACTTTTATTGCTGCGGGGGCTTGCAATGAAAGTGTCCGCAATCACCGCTTACGTCACTTGTGCGTCTGTCGTTCTTGGCGCCGCCAACGCCGCCGACGTTGCTCAAGCGTTCTGGCACGGCGCGCGCAGCCCGAACTGGAACGACGGCATCTCGGCAGGCAAGAGCAACTGGTATTCGCAGCGGCCGCCGAACGGCGCCGTCCGTCCGGTGCCGAAAGACACCGCGATCTTTTCGGCCGGCGCGCAGGGCGCGGCTGGTTTATTTCGGCAAGAGCGTGATCCTCGTGATCAGGTCCAAGGCGCCCCCCAACTTGCCGCCGGGCCGGGCGGTTGACACCCGAGGCTCCCTCCGGCCTTGCCGCTGTTGCCGGCTGAGCCGCCGTCTACTCCCGCGGATTACCGCGACCACGGGGTTGACTATGACGTGCTCAACCCGTGAAGTTGTTGTTGAGCAGTCAGCAAGAAGGGGGCTTCAATGCGACTGTTTCCGAATCTCAAACAGCTGTCGCCTGCGACCATCATCAGCTTCATCGCGCTATTCATTTCGCTCGGCGGCGCCGCCATCGCAGCCAGCACCATCGTCAACATCGCCGATCCGACGCATGGAACGAAGGCACGCGTCACGACGTCCGGTGATCTCCAGGTTGTAACCGAACAGGCGGCGTCGCACAGTTTTTATCACTCCGGCGTAACGACCGTCAGCACCTCATGCGTGAAATTTCTGACAGCGCCGGCCGGCAAGGATCTGGTCGTCAAACAAATCTCCGTTAATGCCTATAGCGTTCCCAATCCTGGGTCGAACGGCAACGTATTTGTCGTCTATGCGGGCGAAAACTGTACCGGGGCCGAGCTTGGCGAGACCCTTGTTCCCGGCGTCGCCAGCTATGCGATCCGCTTCGACCCGGGACTTGTCGTGAAGCGCGGCACGTCAATCAGTGCGTTAGGTGTCCAAACATCCGCACGAGTCTGGATCGATGGCTTCTATGTTGCTTCCGCAATCACCGGGCCCTAGCGATGTCTGAAGCAGCCCTGGCGCAATTTGACAGGGGGTGCCGATCCCCCTAAAAGCCTGCCGTCCCACTGACAGCAGTGAGATGTTTCGCACCCGTGGCCGGGCCTTGCGCTTTCGAGGCCCTGCCTGTCGGTCCCGGACAACGTCCGGGGCAAAGGAGGGCGCGGTTCCTCATCAATCGCAAGACAAGAGGACGCGATGAGCAAGCGCCACGAATCCAAGTACAAGATCGACCGCCGCATGGGCGAGAACATCTGGGGACGTCCGAAGTCCCCGGTGAACCGCCGCGAATATGGCCCCGGCCAGCACGGCCAGCGCCGCAAGGGCAAGCTGTCCGACTACGGCGTGCAGCTCAAGGCCAAGCAGAAGCTGCGCGGCTATTACGGCAACATCTCCGAGAAGCAGTTCCGCGGCATCTACGCCGAAGCGATCCGCATGAAGGGCGACAGCGGCGCGCACATGATCGGCCTGCTCGAGCGGCGTCTCGACGCCGTCGTCTTCCGCGCCAAGTTCGTGCCGACGATGTTTGCGGCGCGCCAGTTCATCAACCACGGCCACATCAAGGTGAACGGCAAGCGCGTCAACATCCCGAGCTATCGCCTCAAGGTCGGCGACGTGATCGAGGTGAAGGAAAAGTCGCGCGAGCTCGCGCTGGTGCTCGAGGCGCAGGCGCTCACCGAGCGCGACGTGCCGGACTACATCGAGGTCGACGAGAACAAGAAGACCGCCAAGCTCGCCCGCATTCCGCTGCTCACCGACGTGCCCTACGCGGTGCGGATGGAGCCGCATCTGGTCGTCGAATATTACTCGCGCTAGGCGTTGCCCGCGCTTTCATGCCATCACCGCCGCCGGCATCCGGCGGCGGTTTTGTTTTGCGGCGCCGTTAGAGCCCGGAGTGCGGTCGATTTTGCGCCACTGCCTCAGGAAGATGCCGCAGCGCAACAACGCTAGTAGGTCAAAATATTGGTTTTTCTATATCTGGTAGGATTTCCGCGCTATTCATGGTGCGGTTCTCCGAATCAGGGGACCTCTCTAGGGAGCATCCGCAATGAAAGGCATCGATACCCTCAAGGACTGGGTCGGCGCGTTGACGGAGCTGGGGCTGATGCTGTTGGCCTTGGCGATTGTGCTCGCATTGCTGGTTGGCGGAAACATGCCGTTCTTCGGCTCGGTGACCGCCAATATCATCAGCTGGGTGAAAGATCTCGGCTCGAACGGCCTGACCGGCCTGATCGCCCTCGGCCTGATCATCTGGCTGTTCTCGAACCGGAAGATGGCTTGACGAGGATCACCTCCGGTGCGGCGCGCCGGAGGTTCTGACGCAGTCGGATAACCCGGTGGGGAGCAATGCTCCCCACCCCTTTCGGCGAGTCCAAACGCATGTGGAAATTCGTCGCCACCTCGAAACGGATCCTGTGGTCCTTCGTCGAGCTCGCCTTCCTGGTCCTGCTCGCACTGATCCTGATCTCGCTGTTGCTCGGACAGGCCGCCGGCCCTTACGTCAATTCGGTCGTCGACAATGTCAGCAAGTTCGCCGCATCGGCGAGCTCGGGCATGATCGGGATCGTGATCGTGCTGGCGCTGATCTACCTCGCCGCGCGGCGGCAGGGTCTGGCGAAGTAGCGGCGCGCCCCGGGGACCCACCGGCCCGCGGCCGGATGGATATGCGATCCTGAACGTGAAAAAACGCGGTCAGGCGGTCTGGCGTGCCGTGATGCCTTTGTCCTTCAGCGTCTGCTGCAACTCGCCGGCCTGGAACATCTCGCGCACGATATCGCAGCCGCCGATGAATTCGCCCTTGATGTAGAGCTGCGGGATGGTCGGCCAGTTCGAGTACTGCTTGATGCCGTCGCGCAATTCCAGCGATTCCAGGACGTTGAGGCCCTTGTAGGCGACGCCGAGGTGATCGAGGATCTGCACCACCTGGCCCGAAAAGCCGCATTGCGGAAATTGTGGCGTGCCCTTCATGAACAGCACGACGTCGTTGCTCTTCACCTCGTTGTCGATAAATTCCCTGATGCTCATGGTGTCCTGCTGGTCCTGCAAAGCCGCGGCGGCGGCGAATACCGGCGATATATGTAGCGTGAAAGCGCCTGTCACCTCAATGATACATAAAGTCTGACCGCTTTACCGGCCGGCAAAGGCCCACACCGGGAACCCTAATCCGGCGTGCCGGTCTGCAACGCCAGCGCGTGGAGCATGCCGCCCATCTGGCCCTTGAGCGCATCATAGACCAGCTGATGCTGCTGCACCCGGGATTTGCCCTTGAACGAGGCGGAAATGACCGTCGCCGCGTAGTGGTCGCCATCGCCGGCAAGGTCACGGATCGTGACAGCGGCGTCGGGAATGCTGCTCTTGATCAGCCGTTCGATCTCTCGCGCATCCATCGGCATCTGAGGACTCCTCGTCGGGGCCGGCGATCCCGCCCCGACCGCCCCGCGCAATTTGCGCCGGGTTTCATCCGGCGACAATATGGCAAGGGCGATACCATCATCGTGGTAGATACTCATTCCCGCGATGCGGGCAATTAGGCCATGGCTCATTATCCACTTTAACGGGGGACCGCCGTGCGAGCGCTGGGGAACCGTCTGGCTGGAGCGATTTTCACCGCCGTTTTTGCGTCCGTCGCGCTGGGCGGCGCCGCGGCGCAACTGTCGAGCGAACAGCAGAGCGCGCTGCGCGCCAACTGCCGCGGCGACTTCATGTCCAAATGTTCGGGCGTGAAGCCGGGCGGCAAGGAGGCGCTCACCTGCCTCCAGACCAATGTCGCGAACCTCTCCGCCGGCTGCAAAGCGGTGGTGAGCAGCACCCTGCCCAAAGACGCGCC